>NZ_JARBFT010000011.1:0-78070 GCF_028863985.1 Vibrio chanodichtyis
AGAGGCTGTGCATTCTAGCGAGATAATTGTCAGTGTCAAACACTTTTTTCATCTTTTTGCATCGAAGCGTTTTGCCTCACTGACTGGCTCTTAAGCCTTGCGGCGTCTGCCGTGTCAGTGAGGGCGCATTATAGAGATCAACTTCACACTGGCAAGTGTTTTTTGAGAAAAAATACAAAAATAACGCTCAAGCGCTTAACTTACGCGCAAAGGCTTATTTATCCCACTTTACTCATAGATTAAGCACACGTTATCCACAGATAAATTATTCTGTGGTTATTTAAACAATAATAAACAACAAAGAGCCTTGTCTTTCCAGTAAGGCTCCTATCTCATTCCCTATACTTAGGCGCTGTATTTAAATAAAAGCGTAAGCATCGGCAAACATTCGATCACGGCGAGCTTGTTTGTTTTGAGTAAATTGTTCACGTGCCGCCGCAGCCATGTCGAAACGCCCGGCTATATAGATGTCAAAATCAGCCAAACTGACAAAATCACCATTCACTGCTTGCAGTACATTGCCGACTTTTCCTGTCCAGCCATCTTGCACTTGCTCGATCACAGGGACAACCTGCAAGTGAGAATATTGCTTGGCAAGCTCTTGCAACTCATTCAGTGCATAAAGCTGCGCCGCATCACGCGCCCCCCAATAAAGGTGGATCGGCTGAGTTTTACCTTGCATCAGACAAGCATCTAAAATGGATCGCACATAGCTAAAGCCAGTGCCCCCCGCAATCAACAGCAATGGGCGATCACTCTGTTGCAACCCTGCATTGCCATGTGGCATGTCAATTTTAATCGTCGTGTGATTGAGATATGCTTGCTGAAACACCTCCACCACTTGGTGTGCAAAGGGACTGTGATCCGCGGCACCAATATGCAGCTCTAATTCCCCACTCGCCCGCGATGGGCTATTGGCAATCGAAAACGGTCGCTTATCGTTGTCATCCATTACCACCATTAAATACTGTCCCGCTTGATAAGCGATCGCCAACTCTGGCTGCAGTAAAACTTGGTAAGTATGGATTGCGAGTGGTTGCACAGACTTGACTTGGCATTGAATTATCATTGAACTTCCTCTGGCTTACTCTTTAAAAGTCAGCACTAAATCAGTGGTCGCGTAAGCTTGACAGGCGAGCATCCAACCTGTGGCTTTTTCTTGTTCAGTCAGTAACGGTTCGAGTTGATACTCCACCTCACCGTCAACCAACTTACATAAGCAAGCCGTACAAACTCCAATTTGGCAGCGGTGAGGAAAGGCTATCTGCTGGTTGAGCGCAGCATCAAGCACCGTTTGATCCGGATGGATTGTAAATTGTTTTTCGCTAGGCAGTAAGCGGACGCTGTTCATCATTCGATCCCAAGCTTACTCCATAAATGATCAATTTTAGCGACCAACGCGGGATCTTTGCGGATCGGCTTGCCCCATTCGCGAGTCACCTCGCTCGGTAGCTTATTGGTGGCATCAAACCCGAGCAGATCTTGACTCGCGATCCGCAGACTATCACGCGCCGGATCCATGCGTGTCGTCATCGCCCAGATCACATCATTCCAGTCATCAATATCCACATCGTCATCACACAAAATCACAAACTTAAGCGGTGTATAAGCGCCTAACTTATCGATCACACGCTGCAGTACCTGTTGCCCCTGCCCTGCTTGTCGCTTATTGATTAGCAATAGTGCGAGCTGACCTTGGCCAGCATCGGGTAACGCCACGTCCAAAATATCCGGTTCATCTGCCAGTAGACTTTTGATGAGGTCAACCGTCAGCGCTGCATGACCAGGGATTTCAGCGTTTGTCGCCAGCGCGAGCTCGGCATCCCATTTACGGGTCGCATCTAACCCCATCTTTGAGCCTAAGCCCGCCACTGGTGAAGCAAAGTCCAGCGAATCAATTGGCGTATGCTCGATAAACAACGTATCGCGCTGCGGTGACATATTGCCCACCATCGCCTGCATCACTTGTGACCAATCGCGTGCATTCACTTGCTCATCACATACGATGACAAACTTGGTATACATAAACTGACGCAAAAACGACCACACTCCGAGCATGACTCGCTTAGCATGCCCGGGATACTGCTTCTTGAGTGTCACTATCGCCATGCGGTACGAGCAGCCTTCAGGAGGCAGATAGAAATCGGCAATTTCAGGAAATTGCTTTTGTAAGATAGGAACGAAGACTTCATTAAGCGCCACACCGAGCACCGCAGGCTCATCCGGTGGACGTCCGGTATAAGTACTGTGATAAATTGGCTGCTGACGCATGGTAATATGAGTGACAGTAAACACGTGATGGTGTTCCGCCTCATTATAGTAGCCGGTGTGATCGCCATACGGACCTTCAGCGGCAAATTCGTTAGGGTCGATATAACCTTCGAGCACGATTTCAGCACTGGCTGGCACGTCGAGATCATTACTGATCGACTTAACCACTTCGGTACGGCTACCTCGCAGCAGACCTGCAAAAGCGTATTCAGATAAACTATCCGGCACTGGTGTTACTGCCCCAAGAATCGTGGCAGGATCGGCACCAAACGCGACACTGACTGGAAAGCGTTCTCCGGGATGTTTCTCCATCCAGTCACGTAAGTCCAACGCCCCACCGCGATGCGCCAACCAACGCATGATCACTTTATTGCGCGCAATTTTTTGCTGGCGATAGATCCCCAGATTTTGGCGCTTTTTATGTGGGCCTCGAGTGATGGTCAAACCCCAGGTGAGTAGTGGCGCAACATCCTCAGGCCAACAACTCATCACGGGAATTTTATCAAGATTGACTTGATCTCCCTGCCATACAATTTCTTGGCAAGCGGCACGCCGTAGTCGTTTGACTGGCATATTCAACACTTGTTTGAAAATAGGCAGCTTTTCGATCAGCTCTTTTAGGCCACGTGGTGGCTCAGGCTCTTTAAGATAAGCCAACCACTGGCCCACATCGCGCAGCTCTTGCACCTGCTGTCGCCCCATGCCCATCGCGACTCGCTCTGGGGTGCCAAATAAATTGGTCAGCACAGGGAAATCGTAACCTAACGGATTTTCAAACAGCAACGCTGGCCCTTTGGCACGCAAGGTCCGATCACTGATCTCGGTCATTTCATAATGCGGATCAATCGGGTCGGTGATGCGTTTTAACTCTCCACGTTGCTCTAAATAGTCAAGAAAATCCCGTAAGTCCTTAAAATTCATAGGTCTGATACTCATTGACAGCGATATTCTCAGTATAACAAAGCCTATAATTTTTCCGCGTGCTTTATTGATCTGAGATCGATCAATCTCAGATCAAACAAAAACACCACCGCAAGGGTGGTGTTTGAGAACATGATTAATCAGTAACAACTATTGACGACGCATCGCATCGAAAAACTCATCATTAGTTTTGGTCATCGCCAATTTATCAATCAGGAATTCCATTGCATCACTTTCGCCCATTGGGTGAACGATTTTACGCAGGATCCACATTTTTTGTAGCTCATCCGTTTTGGTGAGCAGCTCTTCACGACGGGTACCTGAACGGTTAAAGTCGATAGCTGGGAATACGCGTTTTTCGGCAATCTTACGGTTCAGGTGCAATTCCATGTTACCGGTACCCTTGAACTCTTCGTAAATGACCTCATCCATCTTCGAACCAGTATCAACCAACGCTGTTGCGATGATGGTCAAGCTACCACCTTCTTCAACATTACGTGCCGCACCGAAGAAACGCTTCGGACGATGTAATGCGTTGGCATCCACACCACCGGTTAATACTTTACCGGATGCTGGTACGACCGTGTTGTAAGCACGCGCTAAACGAGTAATCGAATCAAGTAAGATCACCACATCTTTTTTGTGCTCAACCAGACGTTTGGCTTTTTCAATCACCATTTCTGCCACTTGTACATGGCGTGACGCTGGCTCATCAAAGGTTGAAGCAACCACTTCGCCTTTGACCAAGCGCTGCATCTCGGTTACTTCTTCAGGACGCTCATCAATCAGCAGCACCATCAACACACACTCAGGGTGATTGTTAGCAATGCTTTGCGCAATGTTTTGTAGCAACATGGTCTTACCCGCTTTTGGCGGAGCAACAATCAAACCACGCTGACCTTTACCGATTGGTGCTGCAAGGTCGAGAACACGCGCAGTGATATCTTCTGTTGAACCGTTACCACGCTCCATCACCATACGTTCATTGGCATGCAGAGGAGTTAAGTTTTCAAACAGGATTTTATTGCGTGCGTTATCTGGGCGATCATCATTGACCGTGTTGACTTTGAGCAGCGCAAAGTAACGCTCACCTTCTTTAGGTGGGCGAATTTTTCCGGCAATTGAATCGCCAGTACGTAAATTGAAGCGACGAATTTGGCTAGGTGACACATAGATGTCGTCAGGACCAGCCAGATATGAACTGTCTGCACTACGTAAGAAACCAAAACCGTCTTGAAGAATTTCCAGAACCCCATCGCCAAAAATGTCTTCACCACTTTTTGCGTGTGCTTTGAGAATTGCGAAAATAATATCTTGTTTGCGTAGGCGTGCCAGGTTTTCAAGGCCCAGACTTTCGCCCAGCTTAACCAGATCAGACACAGGGGTGTTCTTCAGTTCTGTTAGATTCATTGTGGTGGATACTTATTTAGTCAAAAAGGATTGTTGTTAAATTAAGATAGACATGGCCTTAGGATTGACCAAGAAGTGAACAACTGTTTAATTAACGTGCGATAAACTAGCACTAAATATTAGCCTAGTCTAGAAATTGTTTTTTGCCAAAAACAAAACCGTACATATTGCTATGTACGGTTTGGCGGTTTGACTGATTACAGGTTCGCGTCAAGGAACTCTTTCAGTTGAGTCTTGGATAGCGCACCCACTTTGGTGGCTACCACACTGCCATCTTTAAACAGTAACAGGGTTGGAATGCCGCGGATACCAAACTTCGGTGGCGTTCCAGCGTTATGGTCAATATTCAGTTTGCCGATAGTGAGTTTGCCTGCGTATTCATCCGCAACTTCATCTAGGATAGGCGCAATCATTTTACAAGGACCACACCACTCCGCCCAGAAGTCGACTAGAACCGGGCCTGCAGCTTTGATTACATCGTTCTCGAAACCGTCATCGGTTAGCTGCAAAATTTTGTCACTCATCTTTCACTCCAATGTAATTTTCTGCACTGGTGATAACTCAACCAGTAAATAGATGCTCTATTGGAATGTATTTACTTCCGTATTGCAAGCGTAAGCTGATATTCTATAGCGATGAAAAAGACGCATATCACAGAGCATAAGTTCGCCGACTTTGGTTTACAACCACAAGTCATTGATGGACTGGAAAAAAAAGGGTTTGTTTACTGCACCCCTATCCAAGCATTGGCGTTGCCGGTACTGCTCTCCGGCCAAGACATCGCAGGCCAGGCCCAAACTGGGACTGGTAAAACGCTCGCGTTTCTCACTGCTACCTTCAACCATTTATTAACCACACCAGCAGCTGAAGGTCGAGCGGAAAATCAACCGCGTGCGATTATTATGGCTCCCACTCGCGAGCTGGCGATCCAAATCTTTAATGATGCGGAGCCACTATTGGCAAGTACTGGTCTAAAAGCCGCACTGGCTTATGGTGGCGAAAGCTATGATAAGCAGTTAACTAAGCTGCAAAGTGGCGTGGATATTCTGATCGGCACCACCGGACGGATCATCGATTTCTACAAACAGCGCGTGTTTGACCTCAACCACATTCAAGCGGTTGTACTTGATGAAGCCGATCGCATGTTTGATCTGGGCTTTATTAAAGACATTCGCTTTTTGTTCCGCCGCATGCCTGAGCCAAAAGATCGTCTCAATATGCTGTTCTCTGCGACACTCTCTTATCGTGTACAAGAATTGGCGTTTGAGCATATGAACAATCCTGAGCATGTGGTGGTCGAGCCAGAACAAAAAACGGGTCATCGCATTCAAGAAGAGCTGTTCTATCCATCGAACGATCATAAAATGGCGCTGCTACAAACGCTGATCGAAGAAGAATGGCCAGATCGCGCGATTATCTTCGCCAATACTAAACATCGCTGTGAGCAAATTTGGGCGCATTTAGCGGCAGATAGCCATCGTGTTGGCCTTCTGACTGGTGATGTCCCTCAGAAAAAGCGTGAACGTATATTAGAGCAATTCACCCAAGGTGAAGTGGATATTCTGGTCGCCACCGACGTCGCGGCGCGTGGTTTGCATATTCCGCAAGTTACCCACGTATTTAACTACGATTTACCGGATGATTGTGAAGACTACGTTCACCGCATTGGTCGTACTGGGCGTGCTGGGGAAAGCGGTCACTCAATCAGCTTTGCTTGTGAAGAGTACGCGATTAACTTGACTGAAATTGAGAGCTATATTGAACACTCAATTCCAGTATCAGATTACGATCCAAGCGCGCTATTAACTGATTTACCTGCGCCACTAAGCCTGCGTTCATCGCCACAACAGCGACGCAACAACACAGCAGGCTCACGCAACAATAACGGCAATCGTAAACCGCAGCAACGCCGCCCACGCGCGCCTCGTCCGAAAAAGGACGCGTGATGTCGCTATGAGCCAAGTCGTTTCTTCACCGCTGTATGCTGCGATTGATCTAGGTTCCAACAGCTTTCATATGTTGGTCGTGCGTCATATCGATGGCAGCGTGCAGACGATGGCCAAAATCAAACGCAAAGTACGTCTAGCCGCAGGTTTAGATGAACATAACGTCTTGAGCTTAGAAGCAATGCAAAGAGGTTGGGATTGTCTCAGCCTCTTCGCTGAACGACTGCAAGATATTCCCAGCAATAATATCCGCATTGTCGGCACCGCAACACTACGCACCGCCTGCAACGCAGCGGATTTTCTCACCACCGCTAACCAAATTTTAGGTCATCCGATCGAAATCATTTCTGGTGAAACTGAAGCGGCAACCATCTACAAAGGGGTGGCGCATACCTCTGGTGGCTTAGGCTGTCGCCTCGTGGTGGATATTGGTGGCGCGAGTACTGAGTTGATCATCGGTGAAGATTTTGATGCCAAGGCACTGACCAGCTTAAAAATGGGCTGTGTCACTTGGTTAGAGCGTCATTTTAAAGATCGTCAACTCACCACCAGCAACTTTGAGCACGCAATTAGTGCCGCCAAACAGATGCTTGAGCCGATCCTCGCACACTATACTCAGCTCGGATGGAATGTGTGTGTAGGTGCAAGTGGCACCGTACAGGCATTGCAAGAGATCATGCTAGCGCAAGGCATGGATGAAGTGATCACGCTTGCCAAACTCAAGCGGTTACAAAAACAAGCCATGCAAGCCAATCATCTGGAAGAACTGGATATCGAAGGCTTAACCCTTGAACGTGCGTTGGTCTTTCCAAGCGGTTTATCAATCCTGATAGCAATCTTTGAATCGCTCAATATTGAAGCAATGACTCTGGCTGGCGGCGCACTGCGCGAAGGCTTAGTCTATGAAATGGTGCAGAGTTTACGTCAAAATGATATTCGAGCGCGCACTGTACACAGTTTGCAAACCCGCTATCAAATTGACCGTGCTTATGGTCAGCAAGTCGCCACACTCGCGAGCAAACTGCTTGCCCAATGTGGCGGTGCTTGCTGGGTCAGCGAACCACAAGCCGAGATGTTACTACGCACAGCGGCACAGCTGCATGAAATTGGTCTCACCATCGATTTTAAAAAAGGCGGTGAACACAGCGCTTATCTACTGCAGCATCTGGATCTTCCTGGCTACACTCGCGCACAAAAGCACTATTTAGCCGAAGTAGTACGCCGCTATCGTGAGCCACTAACGCTATTGCCTGAGCAATATGCACTCTCTGCCACCAGCGCTAAGCGTGTTCTACGTCTGCTGCGCCTTGCGGTCTTACTCAGTCATCGTCGCAATGCCTCACTAGAGCCGGACATCAAACTCAGCGCCCAAGACGATAACTTGACGTTGAGGATTGATGGCTGCTGGCTAGCCAAAAACCCTCTCACGCGTACCGAACTCGAGCTTGAGGCAAATCGCCAAACCGATACTGGCTGGCCACTCTCGATAGAGTGCTGGTAATTAATCACCAACCATTTTAAAGCGACGTTTCAGGCTGTGCATGCACCGTGTCGCCTTCTGACGCTGCCGATGTCGGGTTATCAATCGGCAGCAATAATGCTAAAGCCCCCATTGCCGCCATCACCCAAAACACGGCAGCCCCCCAATGCTCATAACCCCAGCCACTCAACGCTGTCATCCCTGCAATCACCGCGCCAAGTGGGATTGCGTTATACAACGCTTGCAAAGCCACCATCTTATTTTGTGCTACTTGCTGGATATATTGAATCGCGGCAATATGCGCAATCGCAAAAGTCACACCATGCAATAATTGAATGGCGACTAAAGCCACAATCATCGTGGTCGAAGCGGTCAGCCCCCAACGAGCCATGACCCCAAGGGCAGCCACAATAAATAGCGAGCGCAGACTCCATCCCGCAAACCAGCGCTTACTAAACGCAAACACCAGTACTTCCGAGACCACTCCTAGACTCCACAAATAACCAATAATATCTTCCGAGTGGCCAGCCTGCTTCCAATAGATCGAACCAAGACTGTAATACGCGGCGTGACTACCTTGAAGCAGTGCGATCAACAACAGAAACTTAACAATTGGCCATTCGGTCAGCAATTGGGGCAACTTAGGGCGCTGCATATCATCTTGCTGTTCGGTCACTGGCATCGGCGTGGTCTTACGAAAACCAAGCAACAACGAGGCCGCCATACCAACCAAAGCCGTATACAAAATCATATGACTTCCCCATTGGGCGACCAAAAAACCGACCACAGTAGATCCGGCAATAAACGCCACTGATCCCCACAGGCGAGTGCGCCCATAATCCAGCATTTTTAGCTTAGAGTAGTAGTTCGCCAAAGCATCTGAAAGTGGCAAAATCGGCCCACAGCATAGGTTAAATAACACCGTAGCCAGCGCCATTAACCAAAAACTTCCACCT
Source organism: Vibrio chanodichtyis (assembly GCF_028863985.1). NCBI lineage: Bacteria > Pseudomonadati > Pseudomonadota > Gammaproteobacteria > Vibrionales > Vibrionaceae > Vibrio > Vibrio chanodichtyis. The sequence continues at coordinate 8,985 of NZ_JARBFT010000011.1, forward strand.
GTAAAAAAATGCAAGCCAACAAATAACAAGCCAGCAAAACTCAGCCAACGTAAGGCTGGCATCAACTGCTCAACGCGATGCAAACGTGGGGTCAACAATAAATTAGCAGCACAGCGAGTGGCAAAGCCAATCCCCACCAACATACCAATATCGGTTGCCGAAACACCTTGTTCCGCAAACCAAAGTGACCAAAATGGCAAATAAACGCCATAAGCAAAGAAAAAACCGATGAAATACTGCGAAATCCAGCCATAAGGGGAGGGGGTTAACATGATCATTCCTAATCAAAAGGGAGAGAAAACGCGCACATTATGCATGGCGATGAGTTGATCAAAAAGGGAAGATTCGCAGACTGCAGATTTCCTAGTTCTCACCCACAGCACCTAATTTTGTTAACTCGACGGCACAATCAAACGGTAAAACTAGGTGATTAGACCAGTAAATTGCTGCCATTTGTTATGAATTGGCTATAATCGTGGGCAATTTACTAAAATCTGCGAACTTTTGACAAAAACTTTATGTCGAATAAGTCAATTTATGGGAAACTGCTTATTCACCACACAATAAAGGAAGATGGCTACACAATGACTGCAAACTCTCGCATTCTTGTTCTAAATGGACCAAACCTCAATTTATTAGGTTTGCGTGAGCCTGCCCATTACGGCTCGCAAAGCTTAGAGCAGATCGTCGCCCAATTGCGCGATCAAGCGCAAAATGCTGGCATTGAGTTACAACATCTGCAATCGAACCGCGAATATGAGCTGATTGAAGCGATTCACCAAGCCTACGGCAAGGTGGATTTTATCATCATCAATCCCGCGGCTTTCACCCATACCAGTGTTGCGCTACGCGATGCACTACTTGGGGTGGCAATTCCGTTTATTGAAGTGCATTTATCGAATGTTCATGCTCGCGAACCATTCCGCCATCACTCCTACTTGTCAGATAAAGCACAAGGGGTGATTTGTGGTTTAGGTGCGCAAGGTTACCAATTTGCTCTGTCTGCCGCGATCCACGCATTGCAGACTCAGTAAACAAGAAACTCTACAGCCCTGCGGGGCTGTCTTACTCACAAGATGAAAGAGAAAGAAATAATGGATATCCGCAAAATCAAAAAGCTTATCGAGTTGGTTGAAGAGTCTGGCATCGCAGAACTGGAAATTTCTGAAGGTGAAGAGTCAGTACGCATCAGTCGTTACGGTGCGCCAGCTCCAACCGCTCAAGTGCACTATGCCGCAGCACCTGCACCCGTTGCCGCGCCAGCGCCTGTAGCTCAAGCAGCGGCGGTAACCGAAGCACCGGCAGCCAAAGTACCAGCTGGTCATCAAGTCCTTTCTCCTATGGTGGGGACTTTCTACCGTTCACCAAGTCCAGAAGCCAAATCCTTCATCGAAGTAGGTCAAACAGTTTCAGCCGGCGATCCACTGTGTATTGTTGAAGCGATGAAAATGATGAACCAGATCGAAGCGGACAAATCCGGCGTAGTAACAGCGATTCTAGTCGAAGATGGTCAACCAGTAGAATTCGATCAACCGCTCGTTGTTATCGAATAATCGAGGCCACTTCTATGTTAGATAAAGTAGTCATCGCAAACCGAGGCGAAATTGCCCTACGAATTCTGCGCGCATGTAAAGAATTAGGCATCAAAACTGTCGCCGTCCACTCAACCGCAGACCGTGACTTAAAACACGTCCTGCTGGCGGATGAGTCGATCTGTATCGGTCCCGCGAAAAGCATCGACAGTTACCTGAATATTCCACGCATTATCTCGGCGGCGGAAGTAACGGGTGCTGTCGCGATCCACCCAGGTTACGGCTTTTTGTCGGAAAATGCCGATTTTGCAGAGCAAGTCGAGCGTAGCGGTTTCATCTTTGTCGGTCCGAAAGCGGAAACCATCCGCTTGATGGGTGACAAAGTGTCTGCCATCACTGCAATGAAAAAAGCCGGTGTCCCTTGTGTACCGGGTTCAGACGGCCCACTCGATAACGACGAAGCGAAAAATAAAGCGCACGCTAAACGCATCGGCTATCCGGTGATCATCAAAGCCTCAGGTGGCGGCGGTGGTCGTGGGATGCGCGTGGTACGCAACGAAGCTGAATTGACTAAATCGATCCAGATGACGCGTGCCGAAGCCAAAGCCGCCTTTAACAACGACATGGTGTACATGGAGAAATTCCTGGAAAACCCACGTCACGTTGAAGTGCAAGTGATCGCCGATGGCCAAGGTAACGCAATCCATCTTGGTGAGCGTGACTGCTCCATGCAGCGTCGCCACCAAAAAGTGGTGGAAGAAGCACCAGCACCGGGCATCACCGAAGAAATGCGTAAATTCATCGGTGAGCGTTGTACTCGTGCCTGTGTCGAAATCGGCTATCGCGGTGCAGGTACCTTTGAATTCCTGTACGAAAACGGCGAATTCTACTTCATTGAGATGAACACCCGTATTCAGGTTGAACATCCCGTGACGGAAATGATCACTGGTGTTGATCTGATCAAAGAGCAGTTGCGAATTGCGGCAGGCCAACCACTGTCGTTCACCCAAGACGATATCAAAATCCGTGGCCATGCCATCGAGTGCCGGATCAACGCGGAAGATCCTGAACGTTTCCTACCTTGCCCAGGCAAGATTGAGCGTTTCCATGCCGCTGGCGGCATGGGCGTACGTTGGGAATCGCACATTTACTCTGGCTACACCGTACCGGCGCACTACGATTCGATGATCGGCAAACTCATCACTTACGGTGAAAACCGTGATGTCGCGATTGCGCGCATGCGTAACGCACTCAATGAGATGATTGTGGAGGGGATCAAAACCAATATCCCACTGCAACAAGTGATCATGCAAGATGAAAACTTCCAACATGGTGGTACTAACATCCACTATCTGGAGAAAAAACTCGGCATCAAATAAGCCGCGGTTTTATTCTCATCGCGCATCGCCAAATTAACGATCCCCAAACTACTTGGAGTTGCAGGTCGGCGGCAAGTGAGTGAATCCCCATGAGCATAGGCAGACTATGTGATTGGGGTGAACGAACCTAGCCCAACACCGCTGCAGCTTCAAGTTGGCAGGGAACAAAGCCCACTTCGGTGGGCTTTTTGTTTTATCTCTGACCACTTTCTGGCCTGAACATCAGTGGCAAATCTGCTACACTCTGCGCCAATCTAAACCCGATGAGATCTTAAGCCATGCCTTGGATTCAAATTAAACTCAATGCGACCAACGACAACGCCGAAGCGATTGGCGATATGCTGATGGAACAAACCTGTGCCGTGTCAGTCACTTTCCTCGATGCCAAAGATACGCCGGTCTTTGAACCGCTACCGGGCGAAACCCGCCTATGGGGCGATACCGATGTGGTCGCACTGTATGAAGCGGATATGGATACCTCGCTGATCCTTGAACAAATCAAAACCAGCAACATGCTGGCGCAAGATTTTGCTTACAAAGTCGAACAAGTGGAAGACAAGGACTGGGAACGCGAGTGGATGGACAACTTCCACCCAATGCAATTTGGCCGTCGCCTTTGGATCTGTCCAAGCTGGCGTGAAGTGCCCGATCCTCAAGCGGTCAACGTGATGCTTGATCCTGGCTTAGCGTTTGGAACTGGCACCCACCCTACCACCGCGTTGTGCTTAGAGTGGCTGGATCATCTCGATCTGAGTGGCAAAACCGTGATCGACTTTGGTTGTGGCTCCGGCATCCTCGCGATTGCTGCGATCAAACTTGGCGCAGCAAAAGTGATCGGGATTGATATCGATCCACAAGCCTTACTGGCTTCGAAAGATAACGCCGCACGTAATGGCGTCGAAGATCAAATCGAAGTTTACCTACCAAAAGACCAACCAGAAGGCTTACTGGCCGATGTGGTGGTGGCTAATATTTTGGCCGGTCCACTGCGTGAGCTTTCACCGATTATCAAAGGACTACTCAAACCCGGCGGCCAACTGGCGATGTCCGGCATCTTAGATACCCAAGCCGAAAGCGTAGCAGAATTCTATCGCGCCGATGTCGAGCTTGACCCGATCGCCGAGAAAAGCGAATGGTGCCGCATTTCTGGTCGCAAGCTAGGCTAGACAAGACTTTGTGGTCTAATTGACTGATAAATCGGCTATTTAGCAAAACAAATCGCCAATGCTCAAATATTAGTCTTTTCAGACATCAAAAAAATGCGTAAAATGCGCGCCCTTGCTAGTACGAAGCTGTGAAGACGTTTTGAAAATCGGAAACCATCAACTTAAGAACAATCTGATCGTCGCCCCAATGGCGGGTGTCACCGACAGACCATTTCGAGAGCTGTGTTTACGTTACGGAGCAGGAATGGCGGTCAGCGAAATGATGTCCTCTAATCCTGCACTGTGGAAAACGGCCAAATCGCAAAACCGCATGGTACACCAAGGCGAATCGGGCATTCGCTCAGTACAAATTGCGGGCTGCGATCCACAGCTGATGGCTGACGCTGCACAGTTCAGCGTTGAAAACGGTGCGCAAATCATCGATATCAACATGGGCTGCCCAGCCAAAAAAGTAAATAAAAAACTCGCGGGGTCTGCACTGCTACGCTATCCGGATGTGATTGAAAATATCCTGAAAACAGTAGTCAATGCGGTGAATGTTCCTGTAACACTCAAAACCCGCACTGGTTGGGATACAGACAACAAGAACTGTCTCTCAATCGCTCAATTAGCCGAAGACTGCGGCATCCAAGCACTGGCGCTCCATGGGCGAACTCGTGCCTGCATGTACAAAGGTAAGGCGGAATACGACAGCATTAAAGCGGTCAAAGCGGCGGTGAGCATTCCGGTTATCGCGAACGGTGATATCGATAGCCCGGAAAAAGCTCGCTATGTACTGGAGTACACCGGTGCCGACGCTTTAATGATTGGCCGTCCAGCCCAAGGACGACCATGGATTTTTCAGGAAATCCAACACTATTTGGAACACGGCACCACAATGCCAGAGCTTCCGTTAACGGAAGTGAAAGACATCATGCTTGGTCATGTCAACGCACTCCATCAATTTTATGGAGCGTATTTAGGCCCACGGATTGCACGCAAACACGTGAGCTGGTACCTGCAACAGCATGAACAAGCGAGTGCGTTTCGCCGTACCTTCAATGCCATTGAGACTGCAGAGCAGCAACTTGATGTGCTCGAAGGGTATTTTGATAACGTTGCATCATAATTAAGAGAAGAGCTAGACCGAATATGTTCGAACAAAATCTGACTTCAGAAGCTTTAACCGTTACTACCGTGACTTCACAAGACCAAATCACGCAAAAGCCACTGCGCGACTCTGTTAAAGCGTCTCTTAAAAACTACTTGGCACAACTGAATGGTCAAGAAGTGACTGAACTGTATGAATTAGTTCTAGCTGAAGTTGAGCAACCACTTCTGGACACCATCATGCAATACACGCGTGGCAACCAAACTCGCGCAGCAACCATGATGGGTATCAACCGCGGTACTCTTCGTAAGAAACTGAAAAAATACGGCATGAACTAATTAATATTAGTTAACGCGTTATTTTATAAACCGCTTCAATTGATTTGAGGCGGTTTTTTTATATCCAAGCAGCCTTGCTGAGCAGAGGCTGACGCGCTGAGTGATTTACACTCCGACTCCAATATTGCTGACTGCTTCTTCGCGCAGCTCTTTGCGCAGATCTTTAATCAGCTCAATATCGCGCTCGACCGCTTCACGTAGCGGACGGAAAATCGCCCACTGGACATCCCACTCGGCACAGACCGCTTGGTTATCTTTCTGGTTGTGGTTGGTGATCGCTTCTCCGGTTTGCGCTTCTTCAAGCTGAGCTACGGTTTGTACCGAAATCTGACTCACTTTAAGCATCGATTGCGCCAAATCATCACGATCAAGCAAGCCGTGCAGCAAAGTGGCCAACCCTTCACAGGCGTCAATTGCCGGATACACCGCATATAGATCAAACGCATCCGAGGTCGGGATCAGCTCTTCAAGCTTCTCAAGCTGATGCTCAAAGTTAACTTTGGCATTTTTTACCGTCATCAACTCCCATACACTGTCGAGAATGTCACGATAAATACGTGCCTCAGCAAACTGTGTGTGCTGACAGAACATCGCGAAATTAGGATACATACGTTCACACAAACAGGCCATAAAGGTAATCTGTTGCCAAGGTTCAAACTTCTCAAGACGAAGTTGTAAAGGATTTTGTAACATAGTCACTTCAAATCGTTGCGGAAAAAGACAGCGGAAGTGTACTGGATAACCATAAGGGAAAAAAGACGCGCCTATGAACAATTTCCACTATCTCTACATTCTTACCGAACATGATCAACACTACCGCGAGCTACTCAAGCAGCGCCAACTGCCTGAGCTCAGGTTGACCGATGATCGAACTCAAGCCACGATTTTACTCGCCGCGCCACCGCTCGCAGCACGCTGCCTTGATGATTTCCCGCGCTTGCAATGGCTGCAATCGGCCTATGCGGGCGTCGATACATTAATCAAACCGCAGCTGCGACAAGACTATCAACTGACCAATATCAAAGGCATCTTTGGCCAGTTAATCGCAGAATATGTGATGGGTTACGCTCTGCAGCAGCAACGGGATTTTGCCATCTACCATCGCCAACAGTTACAACGATACTGGCAGCCGCACCCTTACGCATCACTGGCCAATCAAACCATGGTGATCCTTGGTACTGGCTCAATTGGTAGCCATTTAGCCAAAGTGGCCAAACTGTTTGGGCTGCGCGTAATTGGTGTCAACCGCACTGGTGTGCCTAGCTGCGAAGGCGATTTCGATGCCACTTACCCAATCAGCGAACTGTCATTGGCACTCGCGCGCGCCGATTTGCTGGTCAATACCTTACCCAATACGTTGGCAACGGCCGGATTGCTCAATCATGCCAACTTACGCCACTGTCATCAGGCACTGCTGTTTAACGTCGGACGAGGAGCCACCTTAGTTGAGCAAGATCTGCCCGCTTTGTTGGCGGCAGGACACATCCGTCACGCCTTTTTGGATGTTTTTGAGCACGAGCCTCTCGCCACTGAACACCCCTTTTGGCAGCACCCCGCCATTACGGTGACACCGCACATTGCGGCAGTCAGTTTTCCTGAGCAAGTGATCGATATCTTTGCTGATAATTATCAGCGCTGGCGAGAGCAGCGCCCACTACGCAATGCGATTGATTTTGCCAAAGGCTATTAAAACTCTCTCGCGGGCTTAGCGTGGCAAGCGATCTGCGCTTAAGATACTATGAGCGGCAGATTGATTAAGGAGTAAGCCATGCTTGACACATTGACCCTATGGTTACAGCAGTACGATATTGAGCTTGAACGCGTGATCCAACTGGCTGAAGCGCTAGGATTGATCGCTGCGATTTCGATTGCCATCCACTTGGTGTTACATCGCGGAGTGCTGCTGTGGCTCAAACGCTATGCTCACCATGAACAGAGCGTTTGGCGCCATGCGTTATTTAAAGAGCACCTGTTTAGCCGTTTTGCGCTACTGATCCAAGGCATCGTCATCGCGGTCCAAACCGAGTTGTGGCTGCGTCCCGAGACCTTGATTTACGATGTGCTGCACACCGTCACCTCGTTATGGATTGTGGCATTTGGCATGTTGGCAATGTATTCCTTGCTCAATGTGCTGGAGATCCTGATCAGCCGCACCCAAGTGGGAAAAAATCTGCCCACCCGCGGTATTTTGCAAAGTATCAAACTGATCGTGTTTATTATCGCTGCGCTGTTTTTTACTTCTATTTTGATTGGTAAATCGCCGGTGATCCTGCTCAGCGGCTTAGGCGCAATGACCGCGGTAGTCATGTTGGTGTTTAAAGATCCGATCTTGGGATTGGTGGCCGGCGTACAGCTTTCGGCCAATAGAATGCTCTCGGTCGGTGATTGGTTAGAAATGCCCAAATACGGCGCTGATGGTGCAGTGATTGATATCAGCCTGACCACAGTCAAAGTACAAAACTGGGATAAGACTATTACCACCATTCCAAGCTACGCATTGATTTCCGATTCGTTTAAAAACTGGAAAGGTATGCAAGAGTCCGGTGGTCGACGCATCAAACGCAGTATGTTGATCGATGCCACCAGCGTACATTTTTTGCAGGAAGAGGAGAAACAGGCGCTGAAAAAAGCCCAACTGCTCGAACCTTACTTGAGCGAAAAAGAGCAAGAGATCAGCCACTACAACCAGCAAAAACCGTGGGATTTAGCCTGTCGGATCAATGGCCGCCGTCTGACCAACATCGGCAGTTTTCGCGCTTATCTAGAACGCTATCTACGCAACCATCCATATATTCATCAAGATATGACGCTGATGGTACGTCAGTTAGCCCCCACTCATGATGGTATTTCACTGGAAGTGTACTGTTTTACCAACACCACGGTTTGGGTGGAATATGAGCGTATTCAGTCCGATATTTTTGATCATATTTTTGCCGTGCTGCCTGAATTTGGCCTCTGCGTATCACAAGCACCAACTGGCAATGATTTTCGGGCGCTGAGAAATTAATCCCCCATAATAGGGGGCACGAAAGCGAAGCCAACTCAACGTGGCGGTTGTGCAACTTTAGGCACTTGGTCATAATGTTACTCATAACATTTTATAAAATACTCAAGCACCTATGACAAAAAAACAGCGGGCAACCTTGCAAGATGTGGCCGATCAAGTTGGCGTAACCAAAATGACCGTGTCGCGCTATCTGCGTAATCCAGACTCGGTTGCCGCTGCCACGCGAGAGAAAATTGCGCTGGCGGTGGAAGCCCTAGGTTATATAGAAAACCGTGCCCCCGCCATGCTCTCGAAAGCATCGAGCAACACGATTGGAATCTTGCTGCCTTCGCTGTCCAACCAAATTTTTGCCTCTTTTGTACAAGGGATTGAAGCGGTCACCAAAGCCCATGGCTATGAGACCCTACTCGCCCACTTTGGCTATGATGAGCAAGAAGAAGAGCGCAAAGTAGCGTTTTTACTTGCCTATCAGGTTGATGGGCTGATCTTGACCGAAAGCCATCACACCCCACGCACGTTACAGATGATCGCCAACTCGGGCTTACCGGTGGTAGAAACCATGGAGCTGCCAAGTCAGCCGATTGATATGGCGGTCGGTATGGATCACGTGGAAGCCTCCTATCAGGCGGTGAAAAAAATCATCGCCGCCGGTAAACGCTCGATTGCTTATTTTGGAGCACGGCTTGATACCCGCACCAAGCTACGTATGCAGGGCTATGATCGTGCGATGCAAGAAGCGGGCTTGAGCATTAAACACGTCCTGACTGGCTCGCATTCCAGTTTCTCACTCGCAGCACAGTTACTTGATGAGGCTTTAGCGCGTTATCCTGATCTGGATGGGGTTTTTTGCACCAACGATGATATCGCAATTGGTACTTTACTGGTCGCCCAGCAACGTGGGATTTGCGTTCCGCAGCAACTGGCAGTCGTGGGTTACAATGCGCTGGATATCGGCCGAGCCATCAGCCCCAAACTGATCAGTGTGGATACGCCACGCTATGCGATTGGCGAGAAAAGTGCCGAGCTGCTAATTGCCGCGCTTAAAGGCCAACGCCAAGCCAATAAAGTGGTGGATATGGGCTATCGTTTTACACAAGGTGGCAGTGTGTAACGCCTAGCGTTCAGTGAGCCGATATTCAGTGTTCAGACGTTAAATGATAAAGAGAGATCAAAAAAGGCGGTGATACCGCCTTTTTTTGTCTGTGCTATCTGACCATGTTAGATAATCTAAGGCTAGACAATAAAGCTCGCCCCTTGCTCAGCCGAAGAAACCGCCTGACGCATCACTTTAAACAACTCACGCCCCCACATCTGCTGATCGCGCTCAGTATCTAAACTGAGCGGCTGGCGTTGACTTATCTCGGTTAAGTTTTCCAGCGTGCCAGTAGTGCAATCAAGCCGCAGTCGATCACCGGTGCGAACCAAACCAATCGCGCCACCACGGACCGCTTCCGGTGACACATGGATCGCCGATGGGATCTTGCCCGAAGCGCCCGATAGACGACCATCGGTCACTAACGCGACTTTAAAACCCGCTTTTTGCACATTACCTAAAATCGGCATCAACTTGTGCAGCTCTGGCATACCATTGGCCGCTGGACCATTATGAGTCACCACCACGATGCAATCTTGGTTCAGTTCACCACGTTGGTAAGCCGCTTCCACTTGGTGTTGACACTGGAACACCACTGCAGGCGCTTCAATCACTTGCTGATCCGCCTTTACCGCAGACACTTTGATCACCGCACGACCTAAATTGCCATTCAGCACTTTGGTGCCACCAGTGGCTTGGAAAGCTTGATCCGGTGCCGCAATCACTTGCGCATCGCGCGTGCCTTGGCACGCCACCCAACGCAGCTCACCATCCATCAACTCAGGCAAGCTCAGTTGATCGCTAAACTCACCAAACACTGGAGTTACATCGGCATGCAGTAGTTTGGCCTCATGCAAACACTGCATTAAGGCTGGTACACCACCCGCTTGTTGGAACGCGTTCATATCCGCTGGACCATTAGGGTAGACCTTGGCCAGTAACGGAACCACATCCGACAGATCGCTAATGTCTTGCCAAGTCAGCAAAATCCCCGCCGCACGCGCGACCGCGAGCATATGGATCGAGTGATTGGTACTGCCGCCCGAGGCCAGCAGCGCAACAATCCCGTTAAGCAGACTTTTCTCGGTCACCACTTGATACAGTGGGCGATAGTTCGCCGAGCCTTGAGTCATGCTGGCAATTTTAAGCGTTGCATCATCGTTGAGTGCTTGGCGCAGCTCGCTGTGTGGATGCACAAACGCCGAGCCTGGCAGCATCAGCCCCATCGCTTCAAACACCAGTTGGTTGGTATTGGCCGTGCCATAAAACGTGCAGGTGCCCGGCGCATGGTAAGCCTGACACTCCATCGCCAGCAGCGCCTCTTTACCGACTTGACCGGCCACATATTTCTGGCGCACCTCGACTTTTTCATCATTGCTGATCCCGGTGGCCATTAAACCTGCCGGCATAAAGGCGGTGGGCAAATGCGCGTAAGAGAGCGCGCCCATCAGTTGCCCTGGAGCAATTTTGTCACAAATTCCGAGCAGCAAAGTGGCATCAAACACATTATGGCTAAGTGATAATGCAGTCGCTTGCGCAATCAAATCTCTTGAAAATAGCGACATATCCATACCAGGCTGGCCTTGCGTCACCCCATCGCACATTGCTGGCACGCCACCCGCAACTTGAGCTGAGTGACCTAACTGCGCCAGCACCGTTTTGATGCGATCTGGATAGGCTTGATAAGGCTGGTGCGCGCTTAACATGTCGTTGTATGCAGTAATGATCGCTACATTGCTGCGGGTAAAATCCAAAATGGTGTTCTTTTCGGTACTGCAAGATGCGGCAACCGCATGGGCTAAGTTACCGCAAGAGAGTGCCGCACGGCCTTTGCCCGCTTGTTGCTGCGCTTGACTGCGGGCGATAAATGCTGCGCGCGCTTCACGACTACGTTCAATCAGATTGTCGGTTACCTTGGCTAAAATTGGATGGATCATAACCCCTCCTGCTCTTGCAGCGCTTGAATCGCACAGCTCACCACTTGCTCCACCGAGCAATCAATCGGGATGATCAGGGTTTGCGGCTCACCATCGGGACGCTCTAACGCTTCAAACTGGCTATTGACCATATTCTCTTTCATAAAATGGCCTTGACGAGCGCGCATGCGTTCCATGATCAAATCCTTAGAACCATCTAAAAACAGAAAGGTCACGTTTTGGTTGCCTTCACGGATCTGATCACGGTACTGCTTTTTCAGCGCCGAGCACACAATCACCCCGTGCTCATTTTTACTCTCTAAGCTATAAGCGGCATCGCGGATCCGCTCTAACCAAGGCGTGCGATCGTGATCGTTTAACGGCTGGCCAGACGCCATTTTTTGAATATTGGCGCGTGGATGCAGATCATCCCCATCAATAAATTTGCGCCCGGTCTGCCTTGCCAATAACTCACCAATAGTGCTTTTTCCGCAAGCACAAACCCCCATCACAATGATGCTACTACCAGCCATAACGACTCCTTAATACCAAACTTGCGCGTGATCGCATTTTTAAAATTCACTTCAAAATATGGGTTTATCTTATTCATGTTATGGGTAACATGTTACCGGTAACTTTACTAAATGTGAGCTATAACACAAACTATAAAATCTGGACGGTGAACTTATGAACCCCCTACTACAAACCTCTGATCCGACTTACCTACTCTCAGTAGCCGTAGTGGCAATTATTGCCCTATTACTGCTGATCATCCGTTTTAAAATTCACGCATTTGCTGCGCTGACCTTAGTCAGTTTAGGCACCGCCATCGCCACCGGCGTGGCCTCCGATCAAGTGGTTCCGACCATGATGAGCGGCTTTGGTGGCACGCTGGCCTCGGTCGCACTCCTCGTCGGCCTTGGCGCAATGATTGGCAAAGTCTTAGAAGTGACTGGCGGCGCGAAAGTACTGGCCGACACCTTAATTGGTCGCTTCGGTGAGCAGCGCGCACCGTTTGCACTCGGTGTCGCCTCACTGCTGTTTGGCTTTCCGATCTTCTTTGATGCCGGCCTGATTGTGATGATGCCGATCATCTTCAGTGTCGCGAAACGCTTTGGTGGCTCACCACTCAAATACGCACTGCCTTCTGCAGGTGCCTTTGCGGTAATGCACGCGTTTGTGCCACCTCACCCAGGCCCAGTGGCTGCGGCTGAACTGCTTGGCGCCAACATCGGTTTATTGCTGATTGTCGGGATCTTGGTTGCTATCCCAACTTGGTACTTCGGCGCTTACCTATTTGGCCTGTACGCGGGCAAAAAATTCGATATTCCGCTCTCAAAAGCATTCTTCAATACCGATGCGATCATCGATGAAGCAAAACTGCCAAAATTTGCTACGGTCATGATCATTTTGGTTCTACCCGTGCTGCTGATTTTCATGGATACCGGTTTAAACACCTTAGCGGTAGCGGGTGTGATTGATGGCAAAACGCCACTGGTCGAATTGCTGCGCATGCTGGGTAAAACGCCGGTCGCCTTGCTGATCACCCTACTGGTCTGTTTGGCCGCCTTTGCCAAAGATTACGGCATGGCGCGTCTAGAAAAACTGTGTGGTGATTCATTGGCACCAATTTGTGCGGTGATCTTAGTCACCGGCGCGGGCGGTATGTTTGGTGGCGTATTACGCGCCAGCGGCATTGGCCACGCACTGGCTGGCGTGCTGTCTGACACCGGAATGCCGATTGTAATTGCCGCGTTTGTGATTTCCACTTGTTTGCGAGTGGCGCAAGGCTCAGCCACGGTCGCTCTCACCACCACCGCAGCATTGATTGCACCGACCGTCGCTGCGACCACCGGTTTATCGGAGTTTGACCTGTGCTTTATCGTGATTTCGATTGCCGGCGGTGCTACTGTGCTTTCCCACTTTAACGATTCTGGTTTCTGGCTGGTATCACGTTTGATGGAGATGGATGAAAAAACCACTCTGAAAACGTGGACTGTGATGGAAACCCTATTGGGCGGTATCGCCTTCCTGATTGTGGCAACACTCAGCTTTATTCTGTAGAGGTATGGACTTATGACCATTGAACAACGCTTACGAGCGATCAAAATCGTCCCTGTGATTGCGATTAATGATGTCGCCCACGCACTGCCGCTGGCTAAAGTGCTGGTAGAAAATGGCTTGCCTTGCGCAGAAGTCACTTTCCGCACTCCAGCCGCAGCCGAATCGATACGCATCATGCGTGATGCGTATCCAGAGCTGTTGATTGGTGCCGGTACCGTGCTCACCAGCGCCCAAGTGGATCAAGCGATCACCGCTGGTGCCGATTTCATTGTTAGCCCAGGTTTTAACCCAACCACAGTGAAATATTGTCAGCAGCGCAACATCCCGATCATCCCAGGCGTCAACAACCCAAGCCTAGTTGAACAAGCGATGGAAATGGGTCTGCGTACCTTGAAATTCTTCCCAGCTGAACCTTCAGGTGGCCTACCGATGCTCAAAGCGCTGTGTGCGGTGTACCCGATTAGCTTTATGCCAACTGGCGGTATCAACCCGACCAACGCCCCAGACTATCTGGCGCTTAAATCGGTGATCGCCTGTGGTGGTACCTGGATGGTGCCTACCGATCTGATGGATCAAGGCAATTGGGATGCGATCGCGGAATTAGTCCGTAACGTATAAGTTCCCCGCATAACGACAAAAGACCAAGCCGCCAAGCTTGGTCTTTTGGGTTTGGTATTTTGGGGTTGATGTACGCTAATGCCCCCGCTTGGCGACATTAAAAACCACATCAACCAGTGATAAATCACCGTTCAATTCAAGCTTTGCAATACAACAACTTATTCCAACGCGGCTAAAATGGAGCAGTGACTGGCGTTGTCTTCCAGATGTCCGCAGCAAGCATCATTGATGCGCTTGAGTGCGCTGCGAATGCGGGTTAACTCGGCAATTTTATGGTCAATGAGCGCGAGCTTAGCGCTGGTGATCGCTTTGACCTCAGCACAGCTATGTGCGGTGGCTTCGAGACGAATGTCCAGCAGCTCTTTGATCTCTTCCAAGCTTAAGCCTAATTGTTTGGCTTTTAAGATAAAGTTCACCTGAACCAAGCTCGACTGATCATACATTCGGTAGCCCGCGTCACTGCGCGCGACAGGCACCAGTAGTGCATTTTTCTCATAGAAACGCAGCGTATCGCTGGAAACCCCACTGCGTTTGGCTAACTCTCCAATCTGAAACATAACTGCTCCTATTTACCGTTTCGTTAAAATTTATGCTTGAAAAAGCGTTTTTTAGCGATTATTTTTCCCATGCCAAACGATTGCGCGAGATCTTTTGTAATAGATTGGTTAGAATACGCGCCATCCAAATCGCTGCGGCTAAGGTCTTTTCCCAAACGGCTCTGTTGATTGTGCTGAACACGGTGTTGAAGTGTGCTTCACTCCCCTCCCACGCGACAGATCACTTTCGGCAAATATCTTTTAAAGGAAAATGGAAGCATGAACAACGCTCGTCCTATTCATCGTGCGCTTCTCAGCGTATCAGATAAAACCGGCATTGTTGAGTTCGCAACCGCGCTTGCAGAGCGTGGAGTGGAACTTCTCTCCACCGGCGGTACCGCTCGCCTACTGGCCGAACAAGGCCTAGCTGTCACCGAAGTTTCCGATTACACCGGTTTCCCAGAAATGATGGATGGACGGGTAAAAACGCTGCATCCTAAAGTACATGGTGGCATTCTAGGCCGCCGTGGCCAAGATGACGCAGTGATGAACAGCCACGGCATCCAACCGATCGATATGGTGGTGGTTAACCTGTATCCTTTCGCACAAACCGTAGCCAACCCAAATTGCACGCTCGCAGATGCCATCGAAAACATCGACATCGGTGGGCCAACTATGGTCCGTTCTGCGGCGAAAAACCATAAAGATGTAACAATTGTGGTTAATGCTAAAGACTATCAGCGCGTCATTAGTGAAATGGATGCCAACCAAAACTCACTCACCCACGCTACCCGTTTTGATCTGGCAATTGCTGCGTTTGAACACACCGCCGCCTACGATGGCATGATCGCCAACTACTTTGGCACCTTAGTGCCATCGTATGGTGACAACCAAGAAGGTGATGCAGAATCTCACTTTCCACGCACGTTCAACGCACAGTTCATCAAAAAGCAAGATATGCGTTATGGCGAAAACGGTCATCAAGCCGCGGCATTTTATGTTGAAGCGCAGCCGCAACAAGCCTCCGTCGCCACCGCGCGCCAAATCCAAGGTAAAGCCCTCTCTTACAACAACATTGCCGATACTGATGCGGCACTCGAGTGCGTTAAAGAGTTCAGTGAGCCAGCGTGTGTGATTGTTAAACACGCCAACCCATGTGGTGTGGCACTGGGCGATAATCTACTGCAAGCTTACAACCGCGCGTACCAAACCGACCCAACTTCGGCCTTTGGCGGTATTATCGCGTTTAACTACGAGTTAGATGGCGCAACGGCACAAGCGATCATCGAACGCCAATTTGTCGAAGTGATCATCGCGCCGAAAGTCTCTCAAGCGGCGATCGAAGCGGTGGCAGCGAAACAAAACGTGCGCTTGCTCGAATGCGGTGAATGGCAAGGCCAAACCACGGGTTTTGATTTGAAACGCGTCAACGGTGGTTTGCTAGTGCAAGAGCGTGATCAAGGCATGGTGACCCAAGCGGATCTGCAAGTGGTGTCCACTCGTCAACCTAGCGAAGCAGAGCTACGCGATGCACTATTCTGCTGGAAAGTGGCTAAATACGTTAAATCCAACGCGATTGTGTACGCTAAAGGCGATATGACGATTGGCATCGGCGCAGGTCAAATGAGCCGCGTCTACTCGGCGAAAATTGCCGGTATCAAAGCCGCCGATGAAGGGTTACAAGTGGCCGGCAGTGTTATGGCTTCCGATGCCTTCTTCCCATTCCGTGATGGGATTGATGCCGCGGCCGAGGCAGGCATTACCTGCGTGATCCAACCGGGTGGTTCAATGCGCGATCAAGAAGTGATCGATGCTGCCAACCAACACGGCATGGCGATGATTTTCACCGGTATGCGTCATTTCCGTCATTAATTGGTTCTCGATTCTAGCTCCTAGGGTCTAGGAGCTAGGCCTTGGTTCTAGTAACTAATCCATTTATTAAGGATGTTAACATGCAAGTTCTCATCATCGGCTCTGGCGGTCGTGAACACGCCCTAGCGTGGAAAGTCGCGCAAAATCCACAAGTGACGAAAATTTATGTGGCTCCCGGCAATGCAGGGACCGCCCTTGAGCACAAAGTACACAACGTCAATATTGAAGTGACCGATATTCCCGCACTGGTCGCTTTTGCTCAGCAACAGGCGATTGAGCTCACCATCGTTGGTCCTGAAGCGCCGCTGGTGATTGGAGTGGTCGATGCATTTCGTGCCGCAGGCCTGCCCATTTTTGGTCCAACCCAAGGCGCAGCGCAGCTTGAAGGCTCAAAAGCGTTCACCAAAGATTTCCTCGCCCGTCACCACATTCCAACCGCCGCTTACGCTAACTTCACTGAAATTGAGCCCGCACTGGCTTATGTGCGTGCACAAGGCGCACCGATTGTGGTCAAAGCCGATGGTTTAGCGGCCGGCAAAGGCGTGATTGTTGCGATGACCTTGCAAGAGGCAGAAGAGGCGATCCACGATATGCTGGCGGGTAATGCATTTGGCGCCGCCGGCAGCCGAGTGGTGATTGAAGAGTTTCTCGATGGTGAAGAAGCCAGCTTTATCGTGATGGTAGATGGCGAAAACGTGCTACCTATGGCCACCAGCCAAGATCATAAACGTGTGGGCGATGGCGATAGCGGCCCGAACACGGGCGGAATGGGCGCTTACTCGCCGGCTCCGGTCGTGACTCAAGCGATCCACGATCGAGTGATGCAAGAAGTGATCTACCCAACCGTGCGCGGTATGGCTGCAGAAGGCAACACTTATACAGGCTTCTTATACGCAGGGTTGATGATCGACCAAACTGGCGCGCCCAAAGTGATTGAGTACAACTGCCGCTTTGGCGATCCCGAAACGCAACCCATCATGATGCGTCTGCAATCGGATCTGGTCGAACTGTGCCAAGCCGCGATTGCGGGTCAACTTGATCAAGTGGAATCGAAGTGGGATCCACGCGCCGCAATTGGTGTGGTTCTCGCCGCGGGAGGTTACCCGGGGGATTACGCAAAAGGTGAAGTGATTTCAGGTCTACCGACAGCAGAGATCGAGGGGCAGAAAGTGTTCCACGCCGGTACGGAAATGCAAGGCGATCATGTGGTGACCAATGGCGGTCGAGTGCTGTGTGCTACCGCACTCGGTAACACGGTACTAGAGGCGCAGCAACGCGCTTATCAACTGGCCGATCAAATTCGCTGTACCGGCATGTTCTGCCGCCGCGATATCGGCTATCGCGCGATTGCACGCGAGCAGGCTCAATAACCCAGCTCTCATGCAACGGCGAGGTTGTGGTGATACCGCCGTGAGAAGCCATTAGCCAGCAACGAACACTATACCCAAACGACTTGGAGTTGCAGGTAGGCGGCAAGTGAGTGAATCCCCATGAGCATAGACACACTATGTGATTGGGGTGAACGAACGTAGCCAACACCGCTGCAGCTTCAAGTAGGAAGGGGATATTGCCTGCGGCGGCGGGTTGAGTTAATCAAGCAACGCTGGGCGTTTCACGCAATCATAGTTTGCCGCCTCAAGCAGCAGTAACTCATCAATATGTACCGTACCGTTACGAATTTTGCCGAGGAACGCTACGTAGCTCTCAATCGAAGCAAGACGATTGAGCATAAAGCTGGGCAAGGTTTGGTTAAACTCCACCCGCTGGTATTCAACACCGCTACAGGTTTCAAACACCTTGCCATTCCAATAGCCTTGCAGCAACTCTAAGCCTTGCTTGTCTTGCTGTTTAGACACCTCAGCCACCGCTTTGGCTTGCAGCACATAGTCCGTCAGTTGCTCATCACTCATCGGCAGCACTTTACCCGCGAGCCGATATTGCTGATACACCGCTTCCCCTTGATTACTAAAGCGAATATGCACTCGAAATGGCTGTAATTTTTTGCCTTCAAGGTATTCACCTTCACGGCGAATTTCACGCACTCGCCCCTCTTCCCAGCGATAGCTGGACTGATAACGGCCATGATTGCCAGAAGTCACATAATCAGCCGCCGAACTCGGTTTTTGAAAGCGCTCGGTATACCAGTAAAAACTGGTCGCCTCACTGATCGCTTTACCACCGGTAAATTGATTGATCTGCTCAAGATTTGGATTAGGAGTGGAACCGCAGCCAGCCAATAAGCCAGATACGAAAAAAAGGAGGGATAATCGCTGCTTCATAAATAAAAAAACGCCGAGAGTTTTCATCTCGGCGTAGTATAAAGCAATTACTTGATCGCGTCTTTCAGCGCTTTACCTGCCACAAATGCAGGGACATTAGCTGCCGCAATATTGATCTCTTCACCCGTTTTTGGGTTACGGCCAGTACGCGCAGCACGATGATTAACTTTGAATGTACCAAAACCAATCAGTTGTACTTGGTCGCCGTCTTTCAGAGCACCCTCAACCGCACCCAGAGTCGCTTCGAGAGCTGATTTGGCTTGTGCTTTGGTCAGGTCCGCTTTCTCTGCAATAAAGTCGATCAATTGGGTCTTGTTCATTTAGGTTTCCCTTCTCAATAGGTTATCGAATCGAGCTCACTCTAAAACATAACTGCCTGCTCTGGCAAAGGTTTGTCGCGCAACTTTAGCTTTTATGACGCACTTTTAACCGCAATATGAGTAATAACTCACAATTTGTTACTTCTCCTGCCCAAACTGGGTTTAGCCTCAGAGGATAAACACCTTGCTGAATAAGGGTTGAAGCTAGCATCACCAGCCGCTGGGTGAATGCGATCGCTCATTATCTCGCTCAATTAAGCCATACATAGATGGGGTTATTTAATTTCTACTCGGCGGTTTTGTGCTCGGTCAGCCTCATTCGCATTGCTCGCAATAGGGCGAGCTTCGCCGTAAGACACGCTTTGCAACTGTAATGGTGTTTGTGCAGATTGCTGCAAATAAGCTTCCACGCTGGCTGCTCGGCGCAGGCCAAGCGCAAAGTTATACGCATCACTTCCTGTATTATCAGTATGTCCTTCGACAATCAGGGTCGGATTATCTTTTAAGCTTACCAAGAGTTGATCGAGCAGATAACGCGAAGCCGAAGTCAGCTCAGCACTATCAAACGAGAAATAGACTCTGGCCAGCGTCTCTTGCGATCCTGCTTGCCAAGATTTGGCATGGCTTAACAAGTATTCAGCACAGTTTGCTTGCACTCCAGCCGCAACCATTTGTTGCTCAATAAATGCAGCACTGGCTTGAAATTGCCCCGCTTGCTCAATGTAGGGAAATGCAGCGTGATTGACTAATACGCGTCGACCAGAGCCGACCTGAACTTGCTGTTCAAACTCCAGTTCAGGGCCATTACAGTAGTGATGAAACGCGCTTTGACTCGCGTTAGATGCCGCCAGCGCATTAGTCATACCAAAGCCAACAAGCAGTACAATCATCGAGAGCTGGCGGAAAAGTGTTTTCATTATCAGAATTCCTCGGTACAGGGAAAATATATCGTGTAAATAAATTTCTCAGTCAATATAAGTGTTTTTATTCAGCTAAATGGCCGATCTCTTCAGAAATCAGTTCCAAAATTTTATTTTTTATATCATCTCTATTCTGGGCAGAAAAAACATTATCCTGACCTACACAGTTTTTCATTTGCGGATAATCATTTATTTTGTATGCAAACCCAACTGCGACCATCCTAGCTTTAACTTTATCGTCACCAACATATTGAGAGTTCAAATTTTCTAATATAGAACTGCACAAACCTTTAGCGATTAAATTGTTGGTATTAGTAGTATAACTATCTTCCCCATCAGACAAAATAATAATAAGTCTTCTTGGATTAGTTCCTGCGTTTGCAAATTGTGCAGCTCTAATTATTCCTGCATAAGATGACGTTCCACTTATTGAGCTGCTTTTTATAACAAAGGTATCAATGGATTTTTTTAGACTATAAAAATCATCGGTCAGATTAATATTAAAAAAAGTAGAGAACCCTGAAACACTTCCCTTAGAATTAAATCTCTCCGCGGAATGAGAAACATGACTAAGATTAAAAATATTATTCACTACTACATCAGCAGAGACATCTTTACTCTCTCCAGGTTTATACTGACTATTACAACGACCCCTAGGGCAAATTATATGGTCATAGTGATTATATGAACCATCATTTTTTTTCTCAACAGTAAAAAAATCAAAGCCCACAATTGCCAATTTATTTTTCTTCACCATATTTTTATTAAATTCATTTAATTCATCGGCAATTTCTTTCATAATCTCCTTCATCATCACATACCGTACAGGATTAGTTGTATTATTATTTGCACCATACCTGTCCCAGCGCCAACTCATAGAACCTGAAAAATCCGCCACCAAAATGACATCCACCGTTTCCGAGTGAAATTTTCTTGCTACCGAATGACTGGCAATATCATAGTCTTTACCAAAACCAATAACAGCCTCATTACCCGGAAACCAGGTTGGCTGACTGATTTTAGCGGTCACTTGATATTCAAAAAAGCGACTTTCATCGTCTTTACAACGATTATTATCTTCACAGTTGATCTTTTTGATTTGAATATCAGAATCTTGAATCGTCGCAACTGGGAAATAGTACTCAAGATAATTTTTGGCGAGCTTTACATTATCTGAACCTTGGCCAGCTACCGCAAGACTGGCAACCTCAACCGCTTCTAATAAACGCGCTTTATCTTGAATGGCCCGTGCGCCATCGGTACCCAGTGTAAAAATACCAAATAACACCGGAATAAATAGCGAAAATAGAATCGCCGCATGGCCGGATTGATGGTGTAAACGCGAATAAGTGTGCATATTTATCTCCCCATACTGACAGAGCGACTACTGACACGTGAAAATTGTTGGCCAATTAAATTCCCATACCAACTTGGCGTGTCATAACAGAGCGTCACTTCATAAAGTGTCGCATGGCGACCGAAGGTGGTAATAAAGTCGAGATCCTGCAAGGATTGAGTATTGTTACAATTGATGTAACCTCCAGAAAAAGGCGCTCGTACATTTTTATTTTCACGTATCATCCGGATCTGAAAACCAAATTTTTCCGGGTCAAAATTATTGGTAGTACGCTTTAATGATGCCAAGGTAATGTCATATAACTGCGTTGCTTCAGTTCCAATCTCTTTACTAGGTTCAAAGTCAAAATGATCCGTATCATAAACTTCGGTACGCTCTTTAATAATCGCTGCCGCAGAATAAGAAAGCCGCTCTAGTTTACCTTTATAAGCCAGTTTGACGACGATATCCGCACTAAATACCAACAGCAGAGCAAAGAATACGCCAATAATCGCAAACTCGACGGTAAAATTACCTTGTTGTAATTTAACGGGTAAATTTTTCACGTTGATACTCCTGAATAACAATAGCTTCCCGAGCAAACACCGTTTTATCATTTAAAAAGAAATTAAAAATCGGCTGATAATCATAAGTTATGCTATATACCGCAATCGCCATATTTTTAGGATCATTACAATTCAGTTGATCACCATCTTCACCAAGGCAATTTTTCTCATAATCGTGCAAATCATCTAATTTCTTCACAAACTGGATACTGTATTGAAATTTATCAGCACTCACGATATGAGACCATAAACTGTCTTGCTGCTCTAAAATGGTTTTAAACTGGGCTTGATAATAAGTACCATCGACTTTTTTGGTTTCTCTGGCTGCGCTAGCAATCGCTAAGTCACCTAGGCTGGAAACATAAGAGAGAAAGCTCATTTCGACCCAAGCCATACACATCAGCCAAAAGGCAAAAAAACCACCAACAAACTCAATGGTTGCCACCCCAGATTGCTTTTTAGAAAACAAAAGACGCATCGACTTGCTCCTCTGCTTGTAGGTTGACCGATGAATGGCTTAACGAGTCATGGCTGGTCAATGGCTCCGTGGTTGCCGCCTCAGTCACTGGATTGATCAACTGCACTTGACGCAAGTTAAGGTACAACTGATAAAGCTCTTGATCACCATATTGCTGACCATAGAAAGAACGCAAATGCTCATAGCTGCCAATTTGTGCCATGGCTAAGGCTAAATTGGCAGTAACCGTTTGATCAGCTTGACCATTAAGATAAATTGGCAGTAAACGTGCCGCCGCACTTTGGTAGTCCTGTTCAAAAATATCGAGCAGAGCTAAATTATTTTTAATCGTGACATCATCAAACATCAGTTCACGCGCACGGTTAAAACTAGCGCGAGCTTTAACTCGCTCGCCTTGTTGGGCATACAAGATCCCAATCAAATTGAGTGTTTTGCCACTATCAGGGTTCGCTTGTAACGCAGCCAGCAACGACTCATGTGCCGGCTCGGCTAAATTGAGTTGATATTGCGCGCGCCCTTGCAGAAAAAACAGTTCGTCGCGCGGCAAAGCCGTACTGCCACTGGTCAGCGGGGCGAGCGTAAACAAGGTTGATTCGGGATCACCACTATCAAAGTAAGCTTGTGCCAATTTAAACCGGGTGGTTGGGTTTTGTTGTTGCTGCAGTTGACGCTTATACAGCGCTATCAAACCGGCTTGATTATTGGTTTTGATCAGTAATTGCTCTTCATCAAACTCCAGTGGCTGGCCGTAATTCTGAGTAGCGGGTTTACTGGCACTATCAAGAGGCAACAAGCTGCTACAACCAGTAAGCAGCATGAGACTGAGCAGCAAGATTCCTTTATGCATTGATCATCATCCTCATCACGCCTGGGGCCGCAATTAAAATCACAATCGGCACCATAATAAATACAATCAATGGGATAGACATTTTCGCCGCCAATTTGCCAATTTTCTCTTCGATGTGCAGCATTTGCACTTCACGGATATCGGCCGACAAGGTCGTCAACACACTGTATATCGAACTGCCATACTGCAAGCTTTGCTTTAAGGTCATCACGAAACTGCGCATCTCATTCGACGGCACCCGTGCGTATAACTCATCCAACGCCAGATCTAAGCCAACCAGTCTTGATCTATCGTCGGTTTTCACTAATAAGTAGCTGATATCTTTATCGAAGCCCTTCATTTCTTTGGCGAGGTAGCTGATCGCCGCTTCAATCGTCATACCGGTTTGCACACAAACCGCCATCAAATCGAGTAGATAAGGCAGCTTGTTGGAAATTTTATGGCTGAGGCTCTTAGCGCGCATCGCTAGATAAGCATCCGGAAAAATCAAACTCACCACCAACCATAGCGCCATAACCAACCATAACTGATTGGCTAACCAGCTGACCTTTAGCGAAAGCAGATAAATGCCTAGCGCACCAAGCACCAACAAGGCATATTTGAGTGGCATAAAATAAGTTGCCAATTGCGGATGGTAAAAACCCGCAGCTAACATTTTCTGCTGTTGCAGCGTTTTATCTGAAGAAAACAACCGATTCAATGTGGCCGATAAACGCTCCAGCAGGGTGATTTTTTGTTCACTCTGACGGCTTGCTTGGTGCAGATAAAAATCTTTCCAAAATTGGCTTTTCTTCTCTTGGCGCATCGAGATGATCAGCAGCAGCACTCCAAACGCCAGTATGGCGATAGGAAACAGCGGCCCAGCCTTGGCAATCGCGGCCCATGAAAAATTAGCGAACACTCTTCATTAACCCCCATACAATCGAAATCCCTATCGCTTCACTGATCAGGACGTAGTAAAGGATTGGCCGCCCAGCCGGATCAAACATCACAAACTCATAGTTTTCTGGACTAAGGTATTGCAGCATGAATAGAAAGAAAAAGGGGATAGCAGCAACAATCTTGGCCGAGGTTCGCGCTTCTGAAGTTAAGGCGAATTTCTTCTTCTCAACTGAACGGGCATTAAACAATAACCGATTGAGGCGCAAAATAACGTCTTTCAACTGCCCACCACGCTGCATATTGGCGCGCAAGGTGATCACAAAAAAATGAAAAGAAGGGTATGGAAAACGCAAACAGGCTTTACGGAATACATCATCGGGCGATTCACCAAGCTGCAAGCGCTTGCCCATAATTTTAAATTCTTTCCCCACTTCGCTGTTGAGCGAATTACCCACGTACATGATCGCATGAGTAATACTTTCACCAGAAGAAACTGCACTGCTGAGCATGCTCAAAGCATCAGGAAAGCTCTCTTCAAACTCAGTCTGCTGACGTTTTTGCAACCAGAAATACGCAAACGTCACCCCAGCCACCACCCAGAACGCCACCACAATCGCCACGGAACCACGCACAAAACGTTGATTAAATTCAATGCCAAACAAAATTAGCCCAGCAATAAAACCAACCACTTTCAGCAGAGCTAATTTACCCAATTGCTTACTCAAGTTTTTCCAGAACTGCTCAATCCGATCCTGTAAAGTACGGTAAGAGAGCGATTTGATATCAATCGCTTGATGTTCAGAGATCATCGAATCAACGTGTACGGTTTTCGCCATTTCAGCCAAATAATCATAGCGATCATATTTGCGCTGCCGGATCCCAACCAGCAGCAAAACCATCCCCACTCCAAGCAGCAGCAACCAGATCATACGGATTTCTCCTCTAGCGCACGAAATGCCTTGGTCAAATGATCTTCTAAGCCAAAGAAGCGCGCTTTTTCATACAGCACCGACCGCTGCATTAAACCCGAGGTAATAAAATGCCCGTTAACTTTACCCTCTTCACTTTGGCGGGCGCTCGGTTGGAAGCGGAAAATCTCTTCCAACACCACGCTGGAGCCTTCTAGCCCCACCACTTCGGTAATGCTCATCACTTTACGGCTACCATCATGCAAGCGACTGATCTGAATGATCAGATCTACCGCACTGACAATGGTACGGCGGATCGCTTCTAGCGGCAGACTGCTGGTTGCCATCATCACCATTGACTCAACCCTAGCTAAAGCATCTCTTGGTGTATTGGCGTGCAAGGTTGACATTGAACCATCGTGGCCGGTATTCATCGCTTGCAACATTTCAAACGCTTCGCCACCACGACACTCACCGACGATAATTCGATCCGGACGCATCCGCAGTGAGTTAATCACCAGATCACGTTGGTTAATCATGCCGGTATTTTCAATCCCTGCAGTCCGAGTTTCCAAACGCACCACATGCGGCTGCTGTAAACGCAATTCCGCGGCATCTTCAATGGTGATAATCCGTTCATTTTCACCAATAAATTGTGATAGCGCATTCAGCATGGTGGTTTTACCTGAGCCAGTACCACCGGAAATCAGAATGTTGAGACGACATCTCGCTGCGACCATCAGCACTTGCGCCATCTCTGGGCTCATCGCGCCAAATTCACACAGCTTAGTAAAATCAATGCTCTGCTTTTTGAATTTACGGATCGAGATCGCGGTGCCATCTATCGCGATCGGTGGAATAACAATATTGACCCGGCTGCCATCTTGTAAGCGCGCATCACAGGTCGGCGAGGATTCATCGACCCGCCGTCCAACACGAGACGCGATGCGTTTAGCAATATCCAACAGTTGGCGCTCATCAATAAAATCGATTTGCGCCTTTTCAACCAAACCACCCCGTTCAATAAACACGCTTTGATGGCCATTAATCATAATGTCGCTGATCGAATCATCGTCCATTAAGGTCTGTAATGGCCCGAGCCCAACCAGTTCATCGACCAAGTTTTTGACAAACTCAGCGCGGATCACTTTCGGCACGGTTAAGCGCTCGCGTTCGATCAATAAACCCACCGCGCCGTCAAGTTGCTTGGCGAGCTGCTCTTTGCTCATTTGAGCAATCGCTTCCGGCTCTAACGCATCAAAAATTTGTTTGCGCAGGCCAACGTAGATTGCTTTGGCGCCGATCATTTACGAGACCACTTCTGTTTAAGTGCATCCAACATACCAGCCTTGCTACTGACTGTTTCACCTAAGATCAACGCAGTGAGGTTTTGTAGCGGCTCAGCCGCTTTTAACTTAGAAGTCACCAAACGCTGATTTTCTAATACGGTATGGTTGATGGTGTCACAAAATGGAATATCGATATCGATGGGCTGCTTTAAAATACTTTCCGCATCTTGCTTGGTCGCGGAGTGCAATTTAACCGGCAAGGATTGATTAAACACTGTCAGTAGACGCAGAGCAGGATTGGTATTGGCTTTGCTGATGCGCTCTTTTAATCTTGCTGCTTCACGTACCGAAGAGACCGTCGGCTCAATCACCAGCACTATCACATCGGCTTGAGATAAAAATTTATCAGCTTCAACCGCAAAACCTACCGAAGCGGATAAATCTTCTAGGATAAAGTTTACCTCTTCCGAAAGTTGGTCGACCACCGCATTGCTATAATCAAGCAACGATAGCGTATCAAGATGTTCTGAAGTCAGTGCCAACATCGACAACATTGGAGTGTGCTTATACAGCAAGCTTTGTGCTGAAGCACTGTCGAGCGAAGAAGAAAACGCCCCTTTTTGGATGCGGCGCTTTTCCATTTTGCGAATGCCGAGCAAAATATCTAAGTTGCCACCTTGAAAATGCTGCTCGACCACTAAACAAGAAGTGTTGCGCACACTAGAGAGCTGATAGGCGATTTCGGCAGTGATCAAACTGGTGCCTACCCCACCTTTACTACCGAGCAAACTCACGTATTTAGCGCGGCGTTTTTGACCCGGACCGCGATGACTACTGCGCTGACGGTTATCATAAACACTCTTCACAAAATCAATCAGCTCTTGCTTGGTCACTGGCCAAAACACATAGTAAAAGCCCATGCTTTTTAGATTACGAATGGTCGAAATCGCATCTTCACTACCGATAATAATCACCGAAGCATGGTTTGGCAGTAGGTGGCTAATGCGCTCGGCATCTTGGCTGATATTGTGACTGTCATTAAGCTCAATGATCACAATTTCGATATCCGATTGACGCACATGAGCCGCTATCGCTTCATCGCAATTTTTTACTGCAACCGGTGGCACTATCCCTTCAAAGCGATACGCCTCCATCACTAACTCTTGGCATTGTTCCGTTTGATAAAACACGACCGTGGTGATTTTTTGCTGCTCAATCACCTCAGTGGCTTGTTTTTTACTTAATAGATCGACTAAATCAAACATAATGGCCGTTATTCCCCTACTGCAGTATCTGGTGAGACGGAGCGATGATTAGTTAACATTTTTTGCGGGTTGACCATCGATTGCCAGCGTAGCGACTCGCTCGCACAGCCACTCCCTTCTTGGCCAAATTGACCAATTTGTGCCGCAGCACAAATCGGCACCACGACCCGATGAGTAACGATCTCGATTTTGAAATCAAACCGATCGCCAAATTGGGCTGGCATTTTTTCTAGCCGCACACTTTCCGGTGCCACGCCTAATTTGCGCAGCTGTTTTTGCGCGTTAAGGGCAAATTTTTCGCCGCTGTTGGTGCGCCAATACAGCACGCTATTTTGGGTAAGTAACTGATGACGCTGCTCGGCTAAAAATTGCTCAAAAGAGGCTTGCGCTTGCGCATGATTTTTTCCATCCGCACGCAAAGCTAAGCTGCTGTGTACTGGGTAAATATCAATCGCAGGGCCAGCCTTATCTGGCCAGCCGGAGCTGCAACCTACCAGGGTTAAACTCAACAACATAATGATCAAGATCGGATGTTTCATTGCTTAAATCCTCCTGTCGCTAGGATCTGCTGGCTAAGCTGCTGGTCAATGGTTGAGTTGGCGGCCGGTAGGGCAAAAAAGCGCTCAAGGGTTGAAGTGCGCTGCATACTCGGTAATTGCACACTGTTAGGCTCAATCGGCTGCACCAAATTCACCGTAGCAACAATCACCAATTCGGTTTTATTACGCGTGGTTTCACTATGGCGAAATAGCGCACCAAGCACTGGGATATCACCAATAAAAGGAATTTTACGCAGCGATTCGGTTTCTTCTTTATTGAGCAAGCCACCCAACACAAAGCTCTGCCCATCACCGAGTTCAACCGTTGTGCGGGCACGGCGAGTTTTTAACGCTGGCAAATTGTAAGTCGCGTTGGCGTATTGGCTATCTAGCGAGCTGACTTCTGGCATTAATGCCAAGCGTATTTTGTCATCCCGTTGCACTTTGGCCATGATTTCTAATCGCACCCCAAACTCTTTGTACAACACGTTGGTGCCGCCATCGATAATCGTCACCACCGGTAACTCACCACCGACTAAGAAGCTCGCGGTTTCACCGGAGATCACAGATAAATTGGGCTCGGCAAGAATTTGTCCGACGCTGTCATCACCAATCGCGGTAATTAAGGTCACGATATCACTACTGCTAAAGTGTCTGAGTGGGTTAACGAAGATCCCGCTACTTTGCCCACTGCTGTTCATCTGAATACCAAAGTTTTCCATAAACGATTGGGAAACTTCGGCAATCGACAATTTGACATTGATCTGCTTAGTCGTCGCCACTTCAATATTGTTGACCACGCCTTCAAAACGGCGTCTTTGCATAAATTCTAACTTATAGTCTTGGTCATCACCGATATCCCACTCGACATCGGTATCTTTCGAGCTTTTCGCTAATAATTCGCCGACCAAAATATTAATTTCGTCGCGCTCTTTTTCGGTCGCGACCGTACCGGAGAGCACCACTTGCTGACCCAAATTGGCGATAGAGACTTCCGCATAAGGGTATTTGATCGCAATTTGCTGCTGAATATGCACCATGCTGGTGTTGACCACTAAACGCCGACTGGCGAGAGTTTCGCTGTTGTCACCGAACACCAATAAACTGGCGTTTCCCACCTGTTTACCGAAAATGACCACCGTTTGCCGGTCAATCACTTGATAATCAGCAATTTTAGGATCTGAGATAAATACCGATTGGATCTCTTGCTGGGTGCGTAAGGTGTGCGCATCCCCTTCCGCTAAATTGAGTATCCTTTGCGCCGCAACCGGCAGGGCTATTGCGCTGACCAGCACCGCCAATAAGCCATAAACATAACGCTGCATCATTTTTTATCCTTAACGTATTGTCGTGCTGCCGGCACGAAACTCCTGAATCGCTTTATAATCGGTTAATACATCGCCGGCGTTGGCGGAAAGTTCGCTGGCTAAACTATCGCCAGTGGAAAGATGAATTTCTAACTGGGCAATGTGGCGAGCAATGGTTAAGGTCGCGACTTGCTTACGGGTCAATTCGACAATCACGCTGGTTGGCTGATCCGGATGGTTAACTTGTAAGACTTTGACTCCCATCAACACCGGCGTAAGAGACACGGTTTCAAAGCTGCGCACCGTTTCATCGGTAGCGAGATTTTGTTTTAACGAAGAGAGCGCCAAAATATCGATCAAAGTACCAGGACGGATCACGCCACCCACCACCGATTCAGAATTGACTTGGATTGCGAACGGTACCCGCTGTGGGCTTAAAATCAGATCGACATAAGCCGCGTGATCAGATTTAACCAACAGCTCAGGCCACAACACTTGCCCAGCGGCGAGATCTTGCTTGATGCGTTGCTCGGCCGCAAAATCGAATGCCAGATCCTCGGTGACACCAAGGCGCAGCGCTTGCTCTTCATCAATCCGCTGCAATTCAAGATCGGCGCGCGTAATAAGCTGGCCTTTGTGCAGTGACTGTTTAGCGAACCAGACTTGATACTGTTTGACCGGTTGAGCGACTTCCACCACCACAGGGGCAACAGGATCGGCCGCAATCGGCGCGGGCGCAGGAGTGAGTAATCCATACCCACCAATACCAATCACAATGATCGCGAGTGCAATTAAAAGCTTGGAATTCATTTCACCGTCCCAAGTGAGAAAAAGATAACCTATCTCGATGAATGGCAAACCCTAGCGCAGGCACAGCATGATGCGAAATGCCGTTTCCGTTTGGTTTACACCGATCGAAGACAAGCCCATTTATGGCAATAAAGCGACACCACCATAAACTGAAAAAGGGTTAAAATAGTTAAACAACCAGCAAGATTAACCAGTTGTTTAATAAGATTATTCTTAATTAACTCGCCAAGTGAAGCGCATCCATCTTGCACAAGTTAACCGGGTATCGTTCAAAGTGCCGACACATAGACCGCCAAGCCACCGACCAAGCAAATCGGTACCCCATAAGGGATGCCGCGCTGACGCACTTGCTGCAAATCGGTCACCAAGCCATACAGTAAATAGCCCAGAGCCATCAATCCGCCGACGATGGCAATCCCGACTAAGGTTAACGGCATATAAAGTGGATCAATGCCTAAACTGAGCACCGCCAGCAATTTAGTGTCACCAGCGGCTAATACGCCAAGTTTAAACAAGCCTAAACCGACCAGCAGGATGGTTAAGCTGTAAGGCCAAATCTGCCAGTTAGGCTGGCTAAACCAGCCTAATAGCAATAACAATGCCAATATAAGCAGCGTAGTGTTACTGATTTTTCTAGTGCGAATATCACTGAAAGCAATTAGTAGCAATGCTAAAAATATTAAAACACTCAATGAATAATTAGTTGCCGTCAGGAACAATTCCACTTGCATCATTAATATTTTTAGTAATCGAACTTACAGCACCTTCTAGAGCATCTTTTAATCCATTTTCACCACTAAACACAGCCAACACAATGGCAGAGATCGCCACACCGATAATCGCGTATTCAATCGCGGTCACGCCACGTTGGTCTTGAGCAAAAGATTCCACCAGCAAGCGCGCTTTTACATAAGCTTTAGTCAACATAAGATTTTCCTTTTCAATTTATTAATATATTTTGAAGTGACATCACAAAATCAGCACTTCTTAATTAATGCTATCAATCTATTACAAGATGTCCATCGAAAGTATGCTCATTTGTTGTGGTAATCGTAACTTTAGCAGCACCTTCTCATTTATGAGACAGAATGTCTGAAATAATTACTTTTATTACGCTTCTTATCATTAAGACGTAGAAGCCATTATTTATTGGATATATTTAAATATTTATTTAATTCGCACAGATAATTTTCATTAAAAATTAAGCAGGTAATTAACCCTGTGACACTGAATAACAATCATGGCTGTAGTAGGATTGTTTGTTTTAATTTACCAGGCATGAAGTGAATATATTTTCGTATGGGAGCATTCGGTATTTCCTTCCCGATTGAAAAACTTGACCAACATCAATTTTTATATTCCAAACCGATCACCCAACACCAGTGCGCTTATTCACCCCCCGCTAGCAATGTTAAGTAGTACAACGACTCAAACCACCCTATAACCAAGCTTAGTCAACTCGGCAGCGAATGCTTGTTTGGCCGCTGCTTCCCCGTGGATAAGATGCACTTGTTTCGGTTTTACCGCGATGCCGATGATAAAACGCAGCAGATCGGTTTGATCGGCGTGGGCGGAATAACCCGACATGGTATGGATCTGCGCATTGACTGGCACCGGCTCACCATCAATCAACACTGGTGACTCACCGGTTTGAATTTTTCGCCCTAGCGTGCCTTCAGCTTGAAAACCGGCCAGAATCACATCGGTGCGACTATCGGGCAGCAGCGCGGTTAAATAATCGATAATGCGTCCACCCTGACACATACCCGATGCAGCAACCACAATCGCGGCTTCGCCGGTTGAAGCCAAACGGTTAACCAAACGTTGATGCGTGCGGTGATCTTCCACCGTAATGCATTGCTCAAACGCCAGCGGATGGCGCTGCATTTGCAGCCGCGCTTTGGCTTCTTGCCCCCACAACTGCTTAAAACGACGATAAGAACGTGTCACACGTTGTGCCATCGGAGAATCGAGAATAATCGGCAAATTGGCAGCAATCTGCTCGCTAAAGATCAACTGTTCAATATCAAACAACAGCTCTTGAGTGCGGCCAACACTGAACGCCGGAATTAAAATTGCCCCACCATCACTCAGTGAGCGCTCAATAATCGCGCGCAGCCGTTCACCACGACTTTGCACATCTTCATGCTGTTTATTGCCGTAAGTGGTTTCAATAAATAGATAATCAGCTCGCTCTGGGGGTTGTGGATCGGGCAGCAGTGGCGTGTGACTTGGCCCTAAATCTCCGGAAAACACCACCACTTCACCGTTAGCGAGACAAATTTCCAGATACGCCGAGCCCAAAATATGCCCTGCTGGTTGAAAGCGTACCGCCAGTGGCTGATTGACTGACTGCTTACTAGGTAAATGTTTGCTCGATGGTTGCTTGATCGATGAATGCTTGCTTGACGAATGTTTGATCGGTAAGTCGAACCATTGATGATACTCCTGCACTCGCAACAAACGGCGCACTTGAGTAAGTACTCGCTCACATTGTTTGGGTGACATGCCAAATTGCAGCTTAAGGCCATCTTCTAACATCAGAGGAACTAACTCTGCGGTGGCCGCGGTGCAATAAATCGGCTGCTGAAACCCAGCCGCCAGTAACCACGGCAAACGACCAATATGATCAATGTGCGCGTGAGTCAGTAATAAAGCATCAAGATGATCCAGCGCAAACTCGACCGCCAGCGGGCGCTCATCCGCACCTTGAAACGAACCACAATCAATCAGCACGGCTTGCCCATCGGCCCGCAATTCATGACATGAACCAGTAACGCTATCTTTACCACCATGATGGATCACTTGCATACCCTTGCCCCTTCGCACACCAATTACCCCAATGATGATAGCGTTTTTCCGCCACGGCCAAGCCAAAATACGCAAAAACCGCGGTCAAGGCCGCGGTTTACCACGCAATATCATCACTCTTTCAGTCAATGTATTGGGGTGAACGAGCGTAGCCAACACCACTGCAGCTTCAAGTAGGAAGGGGATATTTTATGCTAAAGCCAAACTATCGCTTGGTCGTCACCGGCTTTATTGAGACAATCATTGCGATTATCCCTACCTCAACGGACCACTATGAAACTGTTAGTTCGCAACCTTGCTCGCAGCACAACAGAGCACGAAATTCGTAAACTGTTCTCTGAACATGGCTCAGTCGCAGAATGCACGCTGGTGTTAGATCAAGAAACCGGTTTATCAAAAGGCTTTGCTTTCGTGGAAATGCCCGAAGCGGCCGAAGCCAAAGCGGCGATTGCGGCGCTGAACCAAACCAACGTGGCAAAAAGTAAGATCCGGGTTAAAGCCGCGCAATAAGATGGATGCTAAAACCAGCTGAACAAGCTGGTTTTTTATTGCCGAAAACCACACCACACCCAGCGAAAAGCCAGGAAATGTAGCGTGCCAATAGTGAAGTAGTGGCGATTCAGTCTCTGGTTATAGCGCAGATTCGTCACTCGTTGGACGAAATTGATGCTGCAGGCCGAGTAAGAAATTGTGCAGAATTTGGTCTTTGCACTCTCGGTAATGCTTATTGTCCGGCTTACGGAAAAATGCACTCAGTTCATGCTTGCTTAAACGAAAATCGACCCGTTGCAGAATTTCAATAATCTCTTCCGACTTCAAGTTCAACGCAATGCGCAACTTTTGAAACACCATATTATGGGTGAGTGGCTGCTCTGGCTTCGACTCTTCTGGCTTGGGCTGATCACCCTCGCGCTTACCACGTTTAAAATTGATCAAACCATTGAGAAAGGCGGCAAGCTCGGCATCACTCAGTTTCACAAACGATTGATCATCTTCTTTTTTCAGCCAGCTCGTGATTTGTAAATTGGTCACAGCAAAATCGGCTAAAGAGAAAATCTCAGCCATTAGCTCATCTTTCAAATCGAAGGTGTAACGTACACGGCGCAAAATATCATTATTGGTCAAAATAGTTCCTAGTGTTAGGTAAATCCAGCTCTATCAACTTGATTACTGGAAGGCGCGGATTTTATCAGATTTGCGCTCCGTTCCCTACTGATTGTGCCTGCGATTAAAAGCATGCTCGAACACAAGCTGGTCACCAGTTCGCACTCTATCTTCTATATGACTCTACTTTACCGCATCACCTGAGCCACTGCCGGTTACCGTCATTAATATGTAGCAGAAATAATCTTTGAGCGTAAGAGTCTCAATCATCTGCTTATCGGTTTTAGCTAAAAGCGCAGGCGTTGACATATCAATATTTTGTACTTGCGCTAAGCCAGTAATACCTGGCAACACGTTATATACCCCAAGCGTATCACGCTGTTGAATAAGCTCTTCTTGATTAAACAAGTTCGGACGCGGGCCAACCAAGCTCATCTCCCCTTTTAGCACATTAATCAGTTGTGGCAGTTCATCCAGCTTAGTTTTACGTAAAAAGGCACCCAATTTAGTAATTGAACAGGTACTCGCGAGATGTGAGGCAACGGAGTGAGTATCCACCGACATGGTACGAAACTTTATCAGCTTAAACGGCTTTTTATTACGCCCGACTCGCTCCTGCACGAAAATTGGTGAGCCAGTATCAAACAGACCGAGGATAGTCACCACTAACAGCACTGGCCATAAAAACAACAGGCCAAAAAATGCGGCCAGAAAATCGAATAAACGGATCATGATTTACCACTATTATTTTTTGAATAAAGAAAGGCTTCGGCGGTCTGCTGAAAGCCCTGCTGTAAGGTTTGCGGAGGATTCCAGCCAAGCGTTTGCTTGGTATGGGTAATATCAACCTGCAACGAGCCGGTTAATCTCTCGACGACCTCTGATTTTTTGAAAAGTTTGCCCGCTAGCTTATAGCACCAAATCGGCACCGGAAGTTGCCAAGTGGGCTTGCCCAATGCGATGGCCATTTCACGCACCATTTCAGAGGTGGAAATATCGTGATCATCCGAAGCCAGAAAGACTTGGTTGGCCGCTTTAGGGTGATCAATACAAGTGATGATTAAATCAACCAGATTATCGATAGCAACAAGGCTGCGTTTATTATGCGTAATGCAACCTAATGGCAGTAGAAGACCTTTTGAAACCAAGTTGAGTAACGAAGCAAAATTGGCTTTTACACCGGGTCCGTACACCAAAGTAGGACGAATAACCACCACTTCCATTTCGGTCTCTGCCAAAATTTTTTTCAAGCCAACTTCAGCTTCAAACTTACTTAAGCCATAAGGATCGACTGGAATATGTGCATCGTCATGCTGAAAAGCAGCCCCTGCTTTGGTTTGTTCACCATTAACTTTAATCGAGCTTAAAAATATGAAGCGCTTAACGCCAGCCAATGCAGCTTGCCTCGCCAAATTCAGCGTACCTAGCGTGTTCACATCACGATAAGCCTTAAGAGCATCAGCTTCTGTTTCCGCCATTTGGTGAACTCTAGCCGCACAGTGAACCACACAATCGATACCTACCAACGCACTCTGCCAGTCTGTCTCTGGCGTGATATCAAGTAATACCTGCTCAAAAGCATATTTATATTGTTGCTGACTACGTGACTGAGCAATCATCTGATAACCCTTATTATGCGCCACACTCAGCACGTGGGAGCCAACAAAACCCGAAGCGCCAGTCACAAGAATTTTTAATAACGTCTGATTATTTGATCCCATTTTACCTATCTTTTTATAAAACCCTATCAATGAGCGGCATCATCAGTCTAGCAAACGCCTCTCAAGCCAACTACAATCGAGCGATACCAATAAATACACATAACAATATCAACCTGTTGGGTTGGCTAATTATAAGGCAAACTGCGAAGTAATGTTTACCCCCATACAATTACTCTTAAACGCACAGCGCCATCATAAACGTATGATTACCGTAGCTTATGATGTGCTGGCACTAATATTTTCCCTCTACGCCGCCATCGCACTCCGTTTAGATACTTTCGTATTTGCTTTTGGTTGGGCTGAGCTACTGAGTATGCTGGTGACGACTGGCGTCACTTTATACTGTTTTATTCGGCTCGGAATGTATCGTGCTGTGTTGCGTTACATGATGCTACCCGCCATCGGTTATATCTTTTTATCTGTCATTATATCTGCGGTAACCCTAGCATTAAGTGGCTTTTTCTTTGGTGCGTTTATTCCTCGTAGTGTACCTTTCATTTACGCTGGGCTGGCAACGCTCACCCTAGGCGGCCCCAGAATTTTCATCCGCACCCTCTACTACCACTATTACAAACGTCAAAAACCGAATGTATTTATTTATGGTGCAGGTGCAACCGGACGTGATTTAGCTTATGCCTTAATTCAGGGCGATGAGTATCATCCGGTAATTTTCCTAGATGATGATCCAGCCAAAGCGGGAGAAATTATTTTTGGAGTACGAGTCCATCACAGCCGTGAATTTGAATCACTACGTAATCTTTATGAACCAGTAAAATTACTGATTGCGATTAACAATATCGGTAGACAAGCGCGCCTAAAACTGCTCGAAAGACTCTCCCACTGGCCAATTGAAATTCAATCAGTCCCCTCTGTGGAAGATATTGCCGCTGGACGCGCAAAAGCGACTGATGTGCAAGATCTCGATGTTGCCGATTTACTGGGGCGCGCACCAGTTGAACCTGATTTAGCGCTGCTACAAAAAAACATTACGGAGAAATCTGTGATGGTCACTGGCGCGGGAGGTTCGATTGGTTCGGAACTGTGTAGACAAATCTTAGCTCAAAAACCTAAAACCTTACTGTTATTTGAACTTAACGAATATAACTTGTATGCCATCGATCAGGAATTACAAGCAATCAAACAGAACTTAAAACTCAACACGAAAATTGTTGCGGCACTTGGTTCGGTACAACGAGAAAACCGCGTCAAAAAACTCATGCAAGCTCATCAGGTTGAAACGGTTTACCATGCCGCGGCTTATAAACATGTACCCCTGGTTGAAGATAATGTTATCGAAGGCATTCGCAACAACGTTTTTGGCACATTAGCCTGCGCCAATGCAGCTATTGAAGCGGGTGTAAAAAACTTCACCTTGATTTCAACGGATAAAGCAGTGCGACCAACCAATGTCATGGGTGCAAGCAAGCGGATGGCAGAACTGGTTCTGCAAGCCCTAGCCGATAAAAATAGTGCAACCATTTTTACCATGGTACGTTTCGGTAATGTTTTAGGCTCTTCAGGTTCTGTTGTACCCTTATTCAAAAAACAGATCCGCGAAGGTGGGCCAGTCACCGTTACTCACCCTGATATCATCCGATATTTCATGCTGATCCCAGAAGCTGCACAGTTGGTGATTCAGGCTGGTGCTATGGGTAATAATGGACAGGTTTTTGTACTGAATATGGGAGAGCCAGTAAAAATCGTCGACCTGGCCAAACGTATGATCCACTTGATGGGTATGAAAGAGTTCTACGATAGCAAAAGTGATGAAGGCGATATTGAAATAAAGTTTACTGGCTTACGCCCAGGAGAGAAGCTCTACGAAGAACTACTTATCGGAGAGAATGTCGAGGGCACCAGCCATCAAAAAATCATGGCAGCATGTGAAGAAAAGCTGAGTTGTGATGCGATGGAAGATCTACTGACAAAACTTGATGTATGTTGTCATAATTTCGATGTGGAATGCATTAAGCGTATTTTACTTAATGCACCTACGGGCTATTCTCCTAAAAGTTTCTGATATATATGCAGAGTTTTTTCAAAAACAACCTCTTGAGAAAACTCTTCTTCTACTTTTTTTCTTCCATTTATTCCAAATTCAAGCAGTTTATTTGTATCTTCAAGTAAATTCTGCAAAAAACAGGCAAGTAACATATCATCATTTGGGGTCACTAGATAACCATTGACACCATGAGAAACAATCTCTCGGCAACCAGCAACATCAGTTGCCACAATAGCCCGCTGACATGAAGCTGCCTCAATCAAAATCCGAGGAACTCCCTCACCATAAGTTGTAGGCAAGCAAACGACATCGTTCATACTGATTAAATTAGGCATATCTTTCACATTACCCAACCAGTTAATATCACCGGATTGTGACCACCGTTCAATTTGCTTAATTGGAATCGCTGATGATACATCACTATCGATGATCCCTGCGACATTCAATGATAATTGAAATCCCTTTTCCTCTAGTTGCCTTCTCGCCTCTATCAAACACCGTAACCCTTTATCTTCTAATAAACGAGCAGCAAAAAGAATAGTTTTATTCATAGGTGGGATGGAAGGCTTAAACTTGATCAAATCAATTCCAGCCCCTTTAATAACTGAACCATTACGATATTTTAAAATGTCTATTTTTTTGAAAAAATCGTAATCCTCACTGTTCTCAAAAATAAAATGCGCGCTCTCTGCAGACACAAGTTTATACAATTTAACAACAATGAACCTCAGCACGAAAAATTTAAGTTTAGAAGAGCTAAAAACCGCCCCCAGCCCAGTAACACTGTAAATTATTGGCTTATTAAAAATAATCCTATTCAATATCCCAGAATAAATGTTTGGTTTAATTGTAATGCTATGAATCAAATCTGGTTTTATTGTGGATAACAAATTTTTAAGCTGAATTAAATTAGTAATCTCTTTAAAAGGATTAATACTTTTTCGTTTAATAGCCAAATGATAACAAACATAACCCTTAGCTGTTAACTCATCTTTAACCTCCACATCATTAAAATTACCAATAATATGAATACAATAACCACATGACTTAAAATACTCTGCACGCTCCAACCAATGCAGATTAAAATACCAACCTACATTTACAATAAAGACGATTATTTTACTATCATTACCGCCCAATACGCTTAATTCCATCCACAATACCTAAACACATATACTTGAGCATTTCTATTTTTGCCTCAGCACGAATTAAAATAACCACACTATAAGCTATAAATTTAGCAAAGATAATAATCCACCACCAAGATGTCATATATTTGTGAGTTACAACTGCATTTCTAAAAAGATGATAAATCACAATAACAGAGTTAACACGTTTATAATCTGTGGTTTCATGTATTATATTTAATGATGGAATATATTTTCCTGAATACCCATCATTTATTAGTTTCAAAGTAAAATAAACATCATCAAAATATATAAAGAAATCTTCAGGTATGCTTTTCTTATTCTCACAGGCAAAATCAGCAGGCATTGTCAAACCAACAAATGAAGCAGAAACAATATTTACATTTTTAGTGATATCATCAGGCACTGGTCGTCTTAATAAATAGAATAGG
This sequence comes from Vibrio chanodichtyis, assembly GCF_028863985.1. Classification (NCBI taxonomy): domain Bacteria; kingdom Pseudomonadati; phylum Pseudomonadota; class Gammaproteobacteria; order Vibrionales; family Vibrionaceae; genus Vibrio; species Vibrio chanodichtyis. Next base: position 48,559 of record NZ_JARBFT010000011.1, read on the forward strand.
ACATCAAGAAATGATGATGGCGATTTAACAAGTGGAAGATTCATTTTTAAAATATGACCACGCTCATCTACCACTCTAGGTGATATAAAGTTTGCGCCATCGTAATAAAGTCTAGATTTAAAATCTTTAGATAGATAAGAATCATCATCTAAAAAAATGACATCACTATTTTTAACATCACAAACCTCATTCAAAGACTCTATTGCTTGCATAAACCCTTTTGATGCGCCTACATTAATATCATTAAATATAACTGTAATGTTGTTGCTATCTTTGATCGAATTAAGATAATCGATAACTTCATCATTAGAATTATTATCCACAATAATTATATGATCCGCACCATTAGACAGACAATTACCAATCGCCATCGGTAATTTACTAATCCGGTTAAACGACACCATTATACAAATTAATTTACGCATTGTTTTTTATATATTCATCAACCACAGATAATGCCTCGGCAATACAAACATCCATGTCCATATAGCGAAATGTTGCCAAGCGACCAACAAATGTAATATTTATCTCACCTCTTACTAGCTCTTCATATTTTTCCCACAAGGCGTTACCATTAGTTAGCCGAACTGGATAATAAGGAATGTCATTTCTTTCGGCTAATCGACTAAACTCTTTATAACATACCGAATAATCATGTTGCTCGTGAGGAGTAAAATATTTATGTTCCGTAATTCGAGTATACGGAATCTCCTCATCACAATATGACATCACAGCACAACCTTGATAATCTCCCTTAACGTAAAACTTCTCAAAATCTAAAGTTCTGTATTCTAACACCCCAAATTTATAATTATAAAGTTTATCTACAGCCCCTGTAAAAAAAACATGCTCATAGGCACCATCTAGCTTATCCAATATTAAGCTATAGTTAACTTTTGTATTAAGAATAACTTCTATATTCTCATGATCAAGCATTTTTTTAAAAATGTAGGTATAACCATTTTCAGGAATCCCCTGATACTGATGATTAAAATAATTGTCATCATAGTTAAATCGAACAGGAAGCCTTTTTAACACTGAAGCAGGTATCTCGTCAGTATCAAGTCCCCACTGCTTTTTTGGGTAACCTCTGAAGAAGGCTTCATATAAGTCACGACCAACAAATTTAATGGCTTGTTCTTTAAATGATTTAGGCTCATTAATCGAAGAGTCTGATACCTTAGATATTAAATTTTTAGCTTCATTTGGTGTTAGTGCTTTACCATAAAATTGATTAATTGTATGTAAGTTGATTGGCAATGAATAAACTTGCCCATTAGAAGTTGCCTTGACTCTAGTAATATACGGTTTAAAAAAACCAAAACTATTTACGAAATTCCATACATTTATATTATCAGTGTGGAATATATGTGGACCATAAACATGTACATTTATGCCTGTCTTTAAATCTCTTTCATCATAACAGTTTCCAGCAATATGAGTGCGCTCATCAACTACCGTTACTTTAAAATTATGCTCAGCTAATTTTCTAGCAATCGTTGCACCACTAAAACCGGCACCAACAATTAATATTTTCCTGTCATTCATATTCAAACCTAAAATTTTATAAAACCATGATATTTAGCCAATGAGGCAATGTGATGCTCAATATTCACACCTCTTTTAATAGATAATTCTGAAACAGCTCTATCTATTGATAATGAAACATTTTTAGGCTTATTAAACTCTCTATTAGACATGATTAATTTGGCTTTTTTATCTAAAACAATCTCAATAATGTTTATAATATCCTTTAGTGAATAACTAGTTCCACTACCTATATTAAATTCTCTGAATGTTCCTTGGTAATCAATAGCAGCTATAAATGCATTGACTAATTGTTCAATGTATATGTAATCTCTAGTTGCATTTATATCACCCCATATTTCTATTGGTTGTTTATTAAAGATTTTATTTAAAAAAATAGGAATAACACCCTGATTACCCATAATGGATTGTTCTTCACCAAATGGGTTAGATATACGTAAACTGATAGAACTTTTATTATATTTGTCAGATATAATTCTCAAGTAATGTTCAACACATAACTTCGTCACACCATAACTAATATTGGGATATGTTGGATTATTTTCATATAGCACATCACTACTTTCCCCATAAACCGTTCCGGCAGATGATGTGTAAATAATCTTACGCGCTCCATTTTTATAGCACTCTTCAAAAAAAATTAAACTTTTAAAAAGATTTTCGTAACAATCTTTCAAAGGAGATTTTAATGATTCATTAGGAAATAAAGTGGTTGCTAAATGAATAACAACACTTGGTGAAACACTCTTTAATATGCATCCAATGTCGGAGTCAATAAAACTTTTCTGGTACCACGTTTTTTTAAAAAACTCTAAAGACTTTGGGCATGGGCAAATATCTAAACAAATAACTTCATAATTTAATTCAGATAAAAAACGAACTAAAGATTTACCAATGAAACCTCCAGCTCCAGTAATTAAAACCCTTTCCTTCATTATCTCAAAGACCCCTAATGCGTTTATAATATCGAGAAAAAATCACTCTTCGCTCTGATCCGTAAGGAAAAATCATTTCAAATATTTTTCTAGCGATTTTTTTATAGATTGATATAGCCCCTGATGATTTATTATTGCCTGAATGCAGAGAGTAGAAAACAATATCAGTAAACCATATTGTTTTTTGCAAATAGTTCCAAAATAAATCAGAATACTCAACATCTTTATTATCCCATGGCTTAGCTGGTCCTGCATAGTGCACTATATAAGGTTCTTTTCTTGCTTCTAAATATTTATGCTTTTCATTTTCAGGAAGTAATTTTATGAACTGAGTCACATCTTCATTTCCATGCATAACATTCCAGTTATATGGCAATGTCTTTATTCTTCCAGACAATATTTTGTTAATAATATCCTGATCTAAAAACCAATAAGTACAATTAACCTCTGAAATAACTTTCTCAATAAAATTAAAATCATTTAATTTGTAATTATCAAAAACAATCAAACCAGCTTGAATATAGTTATGCGTATTTTCTATTTTTAATATATTCTTTAAATAATCAGAAGCGGATAAATTCCCAGTTTCATTATTTGAAACTACTTTATTTTCTACAAAACTTTTCATTACATAACACGGTACAGCAGCAATACATGCATCACTTAAATTCACTTGCAATAGCTCGGATAGATCTTTATTAACAATCATATCTACGTCTAAATATATTACTTTTTTAAAATTAGAAAAAATCTTTGGAATAAATAATCTAAAATAAGTTTCAACTGAAAAGTATTGATTTGTTTGAAGCTGTTCAACAAATGATTGATTACCAATTTCAATGTATGACAATACGACATTAGGAATAAACTCTACCATTTCATGGTATCGACGGATTGATTTATCACTAATCTTATTACCTAGAATAAATATTTCATAATTATGATTACTAGAAATATTGCATATTATTGACTGCATACAAGCAGCTGCTACAAAAGCATAATCCTCATTAAAATTAACAACAATTGGTACATATTTTTCATCTTGAGTAAAGCTTGCTATTGCTTTTATTTTAACATCTAGCTTAGATAATTTATTATTTTTAGGTGTTGTGTCTTGTACTATTGTCCTTTTTAATTCTTTAATTCTATACTTACCTTCACGTAGAAGTTTTAACATATAAATTCCGACTAATCTTTCAGCCACATGGCCAATTACTCGTTTTTCATCATCAGAATATTTTGATGTGTCGATGCATTTTTCCAGTTCAAAAAGAATAGAAAAAATCCATTCGGCATATTCTACAAATATATCTTTTTGCATGATAAATATATTTGTATAAAATCCAGAATGACTATTATTATATTCATCCACATAATATTTATATTCGGGGTATTTGTGTATAAGAATATTTAAAGCTTTATCATAATCTTCAATATGTAAAAAACTAGTGTTTTTATAGAGATCATAATTGTTTTTATTTCCGGTTATTCTCACATCCCATTGCTCTGCAATCAATATATCATTATTCATTAAGCATTTTTGAATCGTCTTATCATCAAGACCACAACGCGTTATGTAATCATCATTGATTTCTTGATAACACATTAAACCCCATGCATTTTTTTTATCATGATTATTTTCATTAAAACACAAATGGCGACGGTGATGCATAAACCCAATATAATTAGAATCTAATTTATTTTTCCAAACCCAATAATGGGCAGTTAATTCACAGAAAGTTGCATTTCTTTGTGATATATTATCACCAGAACAATCATCAACTTCATAATAAGAATTATCTGAAGTATTACATCCAACATGAATTGGAGTAATTATGCCTGAGTCGATTATTTGATCCTTTTTATAATGAGTGGTATATATTTTTATATTTTTTTTCTCTAAACTAGATAAATACATTTCCATTCTGATCCCATATATTAATTTATATGTGCTTTTTATCCTTAAAAGCAACTCATAAGTATTCATTTTATTTTTATACTTTACTCTATTTACTAAATACCCTAGATCATTTAGTTTACTCTCAGCCTCCTCCAACAATTCAATCAAATTCGAATCACACACTGTTAATAATTCATCAAAATCAACACTTTTATACTTCTGCTTTTCATCAAATGAAACTTTATATTTTGACATCAAAATACTGTTATATTTTGAGATTCCATACTCTTCATCAAAGCAATTATTAACTAATTCAAATTTAGAATGTTTATTTAATACGCTAGAGTTTAATTCATTTAGAAAAAATGTATGTACTGGGTCATACCTTTTTTCAATATCAAGATCCATTGGAATCTGATGCTTATGCAACATGTAACCAATTGATACTGATAGTCTACTTAAACCCTCATTTGACCTAACCTCTTCGATTTCATCATAACCGTCATTTACACCTAAAATATTCAAGAAATCGGAAATGATATTACCACAATGAAATATTTTTTTATTGAACTCTCTTAAAATCAATTGACCATCATATAGCTTTATTATTTTTTCCATATGGCATAATTGATTTTTTAATTGCACAGTTAAGCTTCTATTGGGAGGTGTTACTTTTATCATTTGCTGAAATATACTAGATAAATATGAACTAGGCTCTCTGGCATATATTATTGGTTTTATTTCATACCCGTGACTTAAAATTATCTTATTTAACTCAATCAAGACTGAACTATCTTCATAAAATAAAATCTCACTAGAGATTAGTATTTTTTCATTCTCTTTCAATTGCCTTATAAAATTTTCATAATGATCTATATCTCTATCACAACTAGGATTTAAAAAGCCAGAAAATAATTTTATTTTAATTTCTCGATTATAAAACCTTAATGCTTTCATTAAAGTCAAACCGCAATTCGTTGAACTTTCCAAACCATCAATACATTCAAAAAAATAATGAATCCCAAATTTTTCCTTTATTTTTTTTTTGTTTTTATATAAAGTGTCTTGAATTGAGGTCGATGCTGTTTTAGGCATACCTAGATGTAAATAACAAATTTTATTCACAGTATCTTTATCCTGATATTATTTTTGACAAATATCTACCATATTCATTTTTAAGCATTGGTTTTGCAATCATCTCTATCTCAGAATCAGTTAACCATCCTTTGCGCCAAGCAATCTCTTCTAAACATGCCACCTTTAAGCCTTGAACATGCTCTATTGTTTGTACAAATGAAGATGCTTCATGGAGGCTTTCATGAGTTCCTGTATCTAGCCACGCATAACCACGGCCTAGTAACTCAACATTGAGAGAACTATCTTTTAAATACATGTCATTAATCGCAGTAATTTCCAACTCGCCTCGATGTGAAGGTTTTACCTGTTTTGCAAATTCAATGACTCGATTATCATAAAAATATAACCCGGTTACTGCAAAATTAGATTTGGGTTTGACGGGTTTTTCTTCGATAGAAATTGCCTTCATATTGCTATCGAACTCAACAACACCAAAACGTTCCGGATCTTTAACCTGATAACCAAATACGGTTGCCCCCATTTTTCTTGCAGCAGCATTTGTCAACGTCTGGCTAAACGTATGACCATAAAAAATATTGTCACCAAGTACTAGGCATACCGAATCATTACCAATGAATTCTTCACCAATCAAAAAGGCTTGAGCTAATCCATCAGGGCTTGGCTGGACACCATATTGTAAATTTATGCCAAAATTCCTACCATCACCAAGTAACCGGACAAAGCTGTCATGATCTTCAGGTGTGGTTATAATTAAAATATCCCGAATTCCAGCTAGCATTAGTGTTGAGAGTGGATAGTAGATCATCGGCTTATCATAAATTGGCAAAAGTTGTTTAGATACACCACGTGTAAGTGGGTATAAGCGAGTACCTGAACCACCGGCTAAAATGATACCTTTCACTGTTGTTCTCCTACTCCTAAGCGTTCCATACTGTACGATCCATCTAACACACGACTCCACCACATTTTGTTATTCAAATACCATTCAACTGTTTTACGGATACCGCTTTCAAAGGTTTCTTGCGGTTTCCAACCAAGTTCGTGTTCGATTTTACTCGCATCAATTGCATAACGAACATCGTGCCCAGGGCGATCTTTCACATAAGTAATAAGATCTTGATAATAATCTACACCCTCTGGTTTATTTGGAACTAACTCTTCTAGTAATGAACAAATATTTTTCACTACTTCAATATTTGCTTTTTCATTGTGACCACCAATATTATATGTTTGACCGATTTTTCCTTCTGTCACAACTTTATAAAGAGCACGGGCATGATCTTCGACAAATAACCAATCACGAATTTGCATGCCATCACCATAAACCGGCAATGCTTTGCCATCCAATGCATTAAGAATTACTAGTGGAATCAATTTTTCAGGGAAATGGTACGGTCCGTAATTGTTAGAACAGTTAGTCACAATCGTTGGTAAACCGTAAGTTCGTAACCAGGCACGAACTAAATGATCACTTGATGCTTTTGAGGCTGAATATGGTGATGATGGCTCATACGGTGTTTTCTCCGTAAATAATTCATCAGTTCCCTCTAAATCTCCATATACTTCATCTGTAGAAATATGGTGAAACCGAAATTCTGATTTTTTATCACCATCTAGTTTGTTCCAATAACTACGTGTAGCCTCAAGTAAAGTATAAGTACCAAAAATATTAGTTTTGATAAATTCTGCCGGTCCATCAATTGAACGATCTACGTGGGATTCTGCAGCCAAGTGCATTACCGCATCGGGTTGATGCAGTGAAAAAATACGTTCCATTTCAGCTTTATCACAAATATCCGCATTCTCAAATATGTAACGATTATTTCCAGCGATGGAAGTCAAAGATTCCAAGTTACCAGCATAAGTAAGCTTATCAACATTAACTACAGAATCTTGCGTTTTTTGAATAATATGACGCACAACGGCAGAACCAATAAAACCAGCACCACCTGTCACTAATAATTTCATAATATACCTTTAACTTGATTTAATCTTAATTCTTAATAATTCAGCTTCGACTCCATCGGCTTCTATTATTAATATGGTTTCTTGGCCAATATTTATCAAACCATTATGATAACGAGCCTTAGTAGCCTGTTGTAAATGTGGATAACGAGCTTTATAACCAGGTGTTTGAGTTGGTCCTTTAAGTTCTGATATTTTTTTATCAAGTACCATCGAAGTAAAATGGCCTAACTGCCTATCTTTTTGGTCGATGACAACACAATTAAAACGAATTTGATCATTTACAACCTCTAGTTGTTCAAACCAAAATAAATAATCATAATTTTGAGTAAATTTTTCAACCTGAAGGCCAAAAGTTGAGAATTTACTATTTAAATTATATTCAGCAAAGACCTCTTCGGCTAAACCTTGCTTGCGAACCTTACCAGCATCAATCCATACAACCCTTGGTGCGAGGCGACTTATTTGATGCTCTGAATGACTTACAATAATAACAGTAATATCGGATGCAATTTTTTCTTCCAAAGCCTGCTCTGCTTTTTGCTTAAAACTTACATCACCAACACCTAGCACTTCATCAATCAGAAGTACATCTGGAGATACATATATTGCTATTGAAAATGCAAGCCTGGCTCTCATGCCTGAAGAATATATTTTAACTGGTTTTTCAAAAAAATTTTGCAGTTCAGAAAATAGCTTAATCTCATCAAGCTTTTCTATAATATCCCTCTTGCTATAGCCAATTAACATACCACTAATAATTGCATTTTGACGACCAGATAAATTAGGATCAAATCCTGCAGCCAATGCCATCAAAGAAACACTTCTACAATGGTGAATCACCGCACCTTTATCAGGCTTAATAATTCCAGCAAGTAAACGTAATAATGTTGATTTACCAGCACCATTTCTACCGATAACACCTAGCGTTTCACCTTTGTATACATCAAAAGAAACATCTTTCAACGCTTGGTAATATTCATATTTAAAAAATGATTTTCGTTCTTTGTATGTTACGCCAACATTTTTTAGTTCAATAATTTTGTCTTGTTCTTTTGCCATTATTCTAAAACCACTCTAGGCAAGATATATTCTAACTTTTTATATGCTAATGTAGCCAGCGCAATCAAAGCCATACTAAATATTGCAACAAAACCAAGCCGTTCATAGTTTGGAGTAACTCCATCTACTAAAACATCACGAAATGCCACTAATATAACAGCCATAGGGTTTAAGAAAAAATAATTAATCGCAATCTCTGGAATGTCGTGATGGCTAAAAAAAATGCCCGAACAGAACATCATAAATTGCAACCCTGTTGGAATAATAAAAGACATATCACGCACAAAAGGAACCAACAATGCCGCAATCAATGAGCAACCAATAATCAATAAAAATTGAACAAATATAATTGGGATACTATGTAACCAAACTAGTGATGGTGAAATACCGTAAAGAAAAAGGAAACTTAATAGCAGAATAAATACAATAATCTGTTTAACTGAATCTTGTACGACGAATGTTAATGGAAAAAATAACTTTGGAATGTAAAGCTGATTCATCAACTCCTTACCATGTAAAATGCTGCTCATTGTATGACTAATCGTTTTTGAAAACCACAACCATGGAATTAAACCGGTTAGCAAGAAAGCGACATAATTTTCTCCTCCTCTGGCGAGTAAAAAGGAAAATACCACATAATAAACTACCATATGGAGTAATGGTTCAATGACCCACCAAGCGTAGCTTAAATAGTTAACTGACGCTTCAGAGCGTAAATTCAAACTAGCTTTAACCCAAATAAGCTCTAATGTGCGCTTTAATTGTATTGAATGCATAATCAAATTTCCAAGCAACTCCATTCAGGATAGTTTTTACGAATATAAGCGTTTAGCTCCTTTTCCGCTTTACTGTATTGGGGCGAGGTCGGCAGTTGATTATCACTGAGCACAGAATCAACCATACCCGCCCCGACTGTCACATTACTTTGGCGATCAATCACAATAAAAGCACCGGTTTGTGGCAACCTATTGTATTCATCCAATACCACCTTATCGGTCAGTTGAACCCGAGTTAAGCCAATTTCATTCAGCACCAGGCTTTCAGCCTGCTCTGCGTATTTCTCCAGTGTATTCACATCCACTTTATGCTTGATGACTGCGACCTTGCCATTACAACTTTTAGTGGCGAATTTGAATAGATACTCTTTATTAGCAAACAGCGGTGTTTCACCCATCCACACCATATGCGCTTCGAACTGACGGGTCACTGTGGCTCCACTGCCACTGTGCACTAACATATCGCCACGCGAAATATCGATCTCATCTTCCAACCTCAAGGTAATTGCCAAACCAGGATGGGCAGATTTAAGCTCACCGTCGTAGGTGTAAATCGATTTTACTATCGATGTCTTACCTGATGGCAAGGCCGTGACATTATCACCCACTTGAACAATTCCAGATGCCAGCGTACCGCAGAACCCTCGAAAATCTAAATTTGGCCGATTCACATACTGAATAGGGAAACGCATATGTTCTAGATCTTTATCTTTAGACACCTTAATCGTTTCAAGTAACTCCATTAAGGTCGCCCCTAGGTACCACTTCATCTGCTCACTCGGCGCCACTACATTATCGCCTTTCAAAGCTGAAATAGGTACAAAATGGATATCATCAATTTTGAAATCTTTTGCCATCTCGCTGTAATCGGCCTTAATACATTGATAAATCTCTTGGCTGTATTCCATTAGATCCATTTTGTTCACTGCCACAATAATGTGTTTAATTCCGAGCAAAGAACAAATGTAACTGTGACGTCGGGTCTGTGTCTGAATTCCACGACGCGCATCAACCATTACAATCGCTAAATCACAGGTCGAGGCACCGGTGACCATATTTCGGGTATACTGCTCATGCCCCGGTGTATCAGCAATAATAAATTTACGTTTATCTGTAGAGAAATAACGGTAAGCCACATCAATAGTAATACCCTGCTCTCGCTCAGACTGCAGACCATCGACCAACAGAGCTAAATCAAACGCTTCATTGGTAGTGTTGAATTTTTGCGAGTCTTTTTCGATCGCAGCCATCTGATCCTCATAAATTAATTTAGAATCAAACAGTAGGCGACCAATTAAAGTAGACTTACCATCATCGACGTTACCACAGGTCAAAAAACGCAATAAATCCTTGTTTTCATGTACCTTTAGATACGCTTCAATATTTTTAGCTATCAGTTCCGAAGAGTGGGACATAATTCTACCTATTGTGTATAAAACTGAGTAAGTGCACTGATGAAATCATTTTTCACAGCCACAGGTAACTTATTAATACCAGCGGCAGCCTTACGCCCACCGCCCGTAGCAAATTGACTGCACAGTTCATCCGCTCCCATCCGCTTGTTCAGTGGTGCACGCAGACTAACTGTGTAGTCATTTCCGTTAGGGTTTAATGTTAGAACTGCATGGGCTTTATCGGGATTGTGATTGGCCAGCTGATTGGCAAACACACCGCTTATACGTCTTGCCCAAGGTTCCGATGGCAATTCGTACACTTCACAATTTGTATCGCAGTAGGCCACCTTTTGCTCCATAGCACATGTATAATCCTGTGTATAACCCTGCTTTAAAGTAAAAAATGGCGAATCGATAGCATCCATTAATTCGAAAGGGCTTTCATAACGAATCAACATACGAAACAGCTCCGCAGGTTGAATGTGGAGATCGGCCACCTCAGCACCATAACCATTATAATTGATTAGCGTGCCCAGCTCTTGTAAGAACGCTGTGGCTTGTTGTGATAAGTTGAGTTGTTTTGCTAGACTAAAGGCTGGCTTAAACAAATTATCCCCAAACGCGGCAGCGATTGCCCAATGAACATAGCGCCCGTTAAGATACTGATTGATCAACAAACTGGTACACATTTCTGCATCCAGATTAATCAATGTATGAAGATTTTCCGTAATTGGAATCTCTCCACTACGATGGTGATCACAATAGAAAACCTCAATCCCACGGCCAAGCAGTTTTCGTAACGATGTGTGATTTTTTTCCATTGAAATATCGAGTACCGTCACCGAATCTACATCATTGCATCGCACAACTTCCTCTAACAGTTGAATATCTCGCTTAACTCCAGTAATTAACCGGCTGCTTTTAGGCTCAGCCAAGCGTAGTTGCAGCAACGCAATAATGCCGTCTGCATCACCATTAAACACATCGTAATGCATTAGATATATCCTTGCTGAATCAGGTGCTGAATAACCTGTTCAGCACACTGTGCAACCGACTGATTGGCCGTTTGAATATGAATATCTGCATTCTCAGGAACCTGATAGTCTGAATCAATCCCAGTGAAATGCTTAATTTTTCCAGCTCTTGCCTTCTTATATAAACCCTTAGGATCTCGCTGTTCACACACAGCAAGCGGAGTATCAACAAATACTTCTAGGAACTGACCATCAAGAAGTAGATCGCGCACCAGCCTACGATCGGCGGTAAACGGCGAGATAAAAGCTGTGAGTACAATCATGCCAGAGTCAACAAACAACTTCGCAACCTCACCAATACGGCGAATATTTTCAACTCGATCCGCATCACTAAATCCTAGATCTCTATTCAAGCCATAACGAAGATTATCGCCATCAAGCAAATAGCTGTGTTTACCTAGTTTAAGTAAACGATCCTCGACTGCATTCGCTACAGTCGACTTACCGGATCCACTCAGCCCGGTGAACCACAGAACAACAGGGGTCTGCTGTTTTTGTGCTACACGGTCTTGATGCCTAACCGTAGTGTTATGCCAGACAATATCCTCCGATACTGCATTAACTATTTGTTTTTGATTGGTCATCACAGAATAATCATCGTTATTAAAATGGGAAAAACATCGGAATAGTCACGAGCGCAATCACCATATAAGTGAGCGATACTTTCCAGCCAGCTTTGATGAAATCACTGAATTGGTAATTACCTGCATTCATTACCATTAAGTTGGTTTGATATCCATACGGGCTTATGAAACAAGCGCTAGCTGCATAAGCTACAGCCATCACGAAAGGCATCATATTCACTGAATAAGCCTGTGCCAGCGTCAATCCGATGGGCACCATAATTGCGGCAGCAGCGGTGTTAGTAATGACTTCCGTTAATAACACAGTCACAATAAAAACAATTACTAAGGCAAAATAAGGAGAAACACCATGCCCTAAAAGCCCGACAACCGAAGACGAAATCCAACCTGCTACTCCCGAATTGGTAAAAGCTTGTGCGATTGAAAGCGCACAAACCAGAATCAACCATAGTTCAAATGGAAAACGACGGCGAATCGTCGTTCCATCCAACAACCCGCTAAACACAAGTACGGCCAGATAACCGACCAGCGATTCAAGCAAAGATAGTGGCGTCATCACAGAACACAAGATGGTTGTAATAAATCCACCTACTACTACTACGTTCTGCCACAAGCTGTAAGGAGTAAGTATTTGCTTTCCTGAAATAAAAAAGAAATTGCGGCTTAAATTCTGACGTTTACTGAAATCGTTGCCGACTGCGAGTACTAACTTATCACCAGCCTGAATTTTCTGTTCACCCAACTTGCCAGATAAACGTTGTCCCTGGCGGTTAATCGCCACCACAGCAGCATCAAAACGTGAACGGAAGTCACTACTTTTTAAAGTACGGTTAATCAGTACAGATTCAGGGCTAACAATTACTTCCGTCAAATTACTGGTCAACAACTGACTGAAGTCTGCAAAAACTTCCACACCATCTAGCTTCTGTATCTGTCCTACATGCTTAACATCACCAGTAAATACTAATTTATCATTGGCACAAATCACTGTTTCCGGTGTAACAGGCGAAATCAGCACCTGATCGCGCACAATCTCAGCTAGAAATAACCCATCTAAAGCACGTAATCCATTTTGCCGAACACTACGCCCCACCAGTTTACTCGTATGCTTCACTTCCGCGTCAATAAAATACGAATCCACTTCTGGCTGTCGGTAGTTAACAGCAGATAAACCGCGCACGCTGATGGTAGTCACCAGCCCGACACCAATCAATAACATGAGCCCAACTGGGACAAAGGTCAAAAAATGCAGCGCGGGGAGATCATTGCTCACCAACAATGCGTTAACGACAAGATTGGTCGAAGTACCGATAAGAGTAATAGTACCGCCTAGAATGGCGAAATATGAAAGCGGTAACAATAAACGTGAGGCCGAATGTTCCTGATTACGCTGAACCGCCGACATTAGTGTCGCAACCACCGCCGTATTGTTTAAAAATGCTGAGCTCAAAGCCGTCGTCAAACCAAGACGAAACAGCGTCGCTTTATAATCAGGCAAAAAAACTCGGCTCGATAACCAAGGCAGAATAGCTGAACGTTCCAAGGCCAGAGAAACAATCATCAGAAGAATTAGCACCAGCACAGATGGGTTGACCAGATTCCGTAAAATATCACTCTGCTCAATCTTACCACTAGCATACAGGCCACCAATCGCCACAACAAAAAGAACCGAGGGGCTCACCCGGGTTAAAATCAACCCAATCAACAGACCAACAATAATAAGCGCAGTGGTAACCATATCAGACCTGAATTTAAAAATAACCTTCGCGTTTTTTCTTTTCCATCGAACCCGAAGAGTCGTGATCAATCGCCCGCCCCTGACGCTCTGATGTCGTCGTGAGCAACATTTCCTGAATAATCTCAGGTAACGTTGTCGCTTTTGACTCAATAGCCCCAGTCAATGGATAACAACCCAAGGTACGAAAACGCACCATTTTTTCTTGAATTTGCTCTCCCTTATCTAGGATCATCCGTTCATCATCAACCATTATTAACATGCCACCACGCTCCACAACAGGACGCTTCTTCGCAAAATAGAGCTCTGGTATCTCGATATTTTCTAGATAGATATATTGCCAAATATCCAGTTCTGTCCAGTTAGACAATGGGAAAACGCGAATACTTTCGCCTTTATTTACTCGCCCGTTATAGATATTCCATAACTCCGGCCGCTGGCTTTTAGGATCCCAACGATGATGCTCATCTCGGAAAGAATACACTCGTTCTTTTGCCCGAGATTTCTCTTCATCACGACGAGCCCCACCAAAAGCAGCATCAAACCCATATTTATCAAGCGCTTGTGTCAGCCCCTGAGTTTTCATAACATCCGTATATTTAGAACTACCATGTAAAAATGGATTTATATTCATTTCTAGGCCTTCTGGATTCTGATGAACAATAAGATTCATTCCCAGTTTTTTCGCCATATAATTGCGAAACTGAATCATTTCTTTAAATTTCCATGTTGTATCTACATGCATAAGTGGCAATGGTGGTACTCCTGGGGCAAATGCTTTTTTAGCTAGATGTAGCATCACCGAAGAATCTTTACCTACAGAATACAACATTACTGGATTATCAAACTCAGCTACCACCTCGCGTATAATATGAATTGATTCAGATTCAAGCTGCTTTAAGTGAGTAATTCGCTTCGAAGTAATCATTTTAATCCTCTATCTATCTAAAAACCTGAAAAATCATAACAACAACACTCACCATCAACCCAAACTATAATTACATCAAAAAATATATGGGCCGTAAAATGAACTCACTGACTTCCTTCCTGAAATGGAAATTTTGGCACGCTACCGCCCTTAGGTATCGCACCTAAATGCGCTGTGCTGGAATATATTTGTCACGAAGTCTAAACCAATCACCTCTTTAGGGCTAGTCATCAAAAGGCGTAACTTACGCCTTGCGATCACAATGTAAAAACCATCGCCTATAATTTGCGCAACAAGGGACGTTTAGGTTCTAGCCCCTTTCTTTCCTCGCTCTTCCTTTCCTGCTACTATTTCGCCAATTTATTTAGCATAAGGCAAAAAGGTTATGATCATCGTCACTGGCGGCGCTGGCATGATTGGCAGCAACATCATTCAAGCACTTAATCAACGTGGTATTACCGATATTCTGGTCGTTGATCACTTAAAAAATGGTCGTAAATTCAAAAACCTGGTTGATCTACAAATCGCAGACTACATGGACCGAGATGATTTTCTGGCACAAATCATGGCTGGGGATGATTTCGGGCCAATTGAAGCGATTTTCCATGAAGGTGCTTGTTCAGCCACCACCGAGTGGGATGGCAAGTATGTGATGCTCAATAACTATGAATACTCAAAAGAGCTGCTGCACTACTGTTTAGAGCGCGAAATTCCGTTTCTGTATGCTTCTTCTGCGGCCACTTATGGTGATACCGATACTTTTATTGAAGAACCACAATACGAAGGCGCGCTGAATGTGTATGGTTATTCCAAACAGCAGTTTGATAACTATGTGCGCCGCCTGTGGGCAGATGCAGCGCAGCATGGCGAAACTCTCTCGCAAATTACCGGTTTTCGTTATTTCAATGTCTATGGCCCACGTGAGCAGCATAAAGGCTCGATGGCGTCGGTGGCATTCCATTTAAATAATCAAATGAATGCAGGCGAAAATCCAAAACTGTTTGCAGGCAGCGAGCACTTTAAACGTGATTTCGTGTACGTCGGCGATGTAGCAGCGGTCAACCTGTGGTTTTTAGAGCATGGCATCTCTGGTATTTTTAACTGTGGCACGGGTAAAGCGGAATCGTTTAATGAAGTGGCTAACGCAGTAATTGCCTTCCATGGCCGCGGTGAAGTGGAAACCATTCCATTCCCAGATCACCTAAAAGGCGCTTATCAAGAGTTTACGCAAGCTGACCTAACTAAACTGCGTGGTGCAGGCTGCGATGTGCAGTTTAAAACCGTAGCACAAGGTGTCGCAGAATATATGGCGAAAATTAATCGCCAATAAGATACCTCACCTAACCGCCTCCACCCTATGATAAAAAAGGGGGCGAGGAAAAAATAAAAGCAATCATACCCTCACCTGAAAAGGTGAAATACAAAATAGAGAGAACAGTATGAAAATCGCGGTAGCAGGAACTGGGTACGTAGGTCTGTCCAATGCATTACTTCTAGCCCAACATAATGAAGTCGTTGCTCTCGACATCAATGCAGAAAAAATTGAGATGCTCAATCGTCGCCAGTCACCGATTGTGGATCAAGAAATTGAACAGTTCCTGACCGAAAAAGAGCTCAACTTCACCGCGACCACCGATAAAATCACCGCCTATCAAGGTGCGAGTTTTGTCATTATTGCCACGCCAACCGATTATGATCCCACCACTAACTATTTTAATACCGCATCAGTCGAAGCGGTGATGCGTGATGTGATGGAGATTAATCCAGAGGCAGTGATGGTGATTAAATCAACCATTCCAGTTGGTTACACGGAAAAACTCAAACAAAAGCTGCAATGTTCCAACATTCTGTTTTCACCTGAATTTTTGCGCGAAGGTAAGGCGCTGTACGATAACCTCTACCCTTCACGAATTATTGTTGGCGAGCGAAGTGAACGAGCACAAACGTTCGCTAACTTGTTGGTGCAGGGTACGCTCAAGCAAGATATTCCGGTGCTGTTTACCAACTCAACTGAAGCGGAAGCGGTAAAACTGTTCTCGAACACTTATCTTGCGATGCGCGTTGCTTACTTTAATGAGCTGGATTCCTATGCCGAAGTGCATGGCCTCAATAGTCGCCATATCATTGAAGGAGTTGGGCTCGACCCACGGATTGGTACCCACTATAACAACCCATCGTTTGGCTACGGTGGTTATTGTTTGCCAAAAGATACCAAGCAACTACTAGCCAACTACCATGATGTGCCGAATAACATCATTGGCGCGATTGTCGATGCCAACCGCACTCGTAAAGATTTTATCGCCGATTCAATCATTCAACGCCAACCTAAAGTGGTAGGAATTTATCGTTTGATAATGAAAGCGGGATCAGACAACTTCCGAGCCTCTTCGATTCAGGGCATTATGAAACGCATCAAGGCCAAAGGTATTGAAGTGATTGTGTACGAACCAGTGCTTAAAGAGGACCACTTCTTCCACTCGCGCGTAGTTCAAGATCTTGAAGCATTCAAACAACAAGCGGATGTGATTGTCTCTAACCGTTTAACCAAAGAGCTAACAGACGTCGCGGACAAAGTTTACACTCGTGATTTGTTTGGGACGGATTGAACGCAGAATAAGCTCATAACTATATGATTAACAATTTAAATTATCGGGCTATTTACAACAAGGTAGCGATGTAAGAGATAACGATGAAATATTTAATCATTGCCCCTTCTTGGGTCGGCGATATGGTGATGTCACAGTCACTCTATATCAAATTAAGACAGCAACACCCTGATGCGGTGATTGATGTGATGGCCCCTGCTTGGTGTAAACCAATTTTAGAGCGCATGCCTGAAGTGAATCAGGCAATTGAAATGCCACTCGGCCATGGCGATTTTAACCTGCTTGGACGTAGAGCGATTGGTAAGTTGATGCGTAATCATTATGATCACGCCTATGTTTTACCTAACTCAGCGAAATCGGCTTTAATTCCTTGGTTTGCCAATATTCCGGTACGTACTGGTTGGAAAGGCGAGCTGCGCTATGGGCTGATCAATGATTTGCGCTCTAACAAAAAAGCCTTTCAGTATATGGTTGAGCGCTATGTAGCATTAGCACATCCACGCCAACAGATGGTTAATTCATCATCGCTAGGTGGCCTTGAGCAATTACCACGGCCAAGCCTATCGATTGATAAACAGATTCAACAACTGACTCGTGATAAATTCTGCCTTGATTCACCACGAGCAGTACTCGGTTTATGTCCAGGTGCGGAGTTTGGTCCCGCCAAGCAATGGCCGAGCGAACATTATGCCGCTGTGGCAAGCGCAATGATCGAACAAGGTAAACAGGTGTGGCTATTTGGTTCAGCGAAAGATAGCAAAACCACTCAAGCTATTATCGATCAGCTAGCGCCAGCTTTACGTGAGCATATTGTCGATCTCGCTGGTAAAACCAGCTTAATTGAAGCGGTCGATATGCTGGCATGCTGCGAAAGTGTAGTCAGTAATGATTCTGGCTTAATGCATGTTGCAGCCGCAGTTGGTTGTCAGGTGGTTGGCGTTTATGGTTCAACATCGCCTCAATATACGCCGCCGCTCGCGAAAAAAGTGGCAATTATTCACACTGATATTGAATGTCGACCATGCTTTAAACGTGAATGCCCACTAGGCCATTTAAAATGTCTGACAGAACTTGCACCGCAACGGGTGATTGACGCTTTACAGCACTTCACTCTTGCCGAGCAGGAGTAACTCGAACGATGCGTTTGCTCTATACCCTACTCTTAATCTTGGCTAGCCCGCTACTACTCTATTCTCTGTACAAAAATAGAGCAGAAAAACCCGCTTTTGGTTCACGTTGGAAAGAGCATTGGGGCTTTACTCCTAAGATTGATGGACAGCATCCGATTTGGATCCATGCCGTTTCTGTAGGCGAGTCTATTGCGGCAATCCCTGTGATTAAAGCACTGAAACAAGCTCAACCGCATCGAACGATTCTGGTTACTACCACAACCAGTACAGGAGCAGAGCAAATCGCTAAGCTCGGGGATTTGGTGGAACATCGTTATATGCCATTGGATTTTGCTTGGTGTGTACGCCGTTTTTTGCGCACCGTGCAACCAGCACAGCTGTTGATTGTGGAAACCGAACTGTGGCCAAATACGTTACGGACTGTCCATCAACAGAACATTCCCATTACGGTCATTAATGCCCGCCTCTCTGAGCGTTCTTATCTGCGCTATCAAAAATTTTCCGCGCTATTTAACTTGATCCGTCCTTACGTTGACCAAATTCTTTGCCAATACCCAAGTGATGCTGAACGTTTTATCCGTCTAGGCTTTCACCCTGAACAAGTACAAGTTACCGGCTCAATCAAATTTGATATTGAAATTCCGCCTACTGTTATTGAGCAAGGGCACCAACTGCGCCAACAACTTGGTGCGCAGCGCCCAGTATGGATTGCCGCCAGCACTCACCAAGGTGAAGACGACATTGTGCTTAATGCACACCAAATATTATTAAACGATTTTCCTGATGCATTACTGATTTTGGTTCCACGCCATCCAGAACGGTTTGATGGCGTATTTGAGCTATGTACTCAACACGGTTTTACAACCCAGCGTAGGACTTCACCAGCATCAATTGATACCAATAGTCAGGTTTACCTCGCCGATACCATGGGTGAAATGTTACTGCTACTCAGCGCGGCGGATATCTGCTTTATGGGTGGAAGCTTGCTGGGCGATAAAGTAGGTGGACACAATCTGCTTGAACCCGCCGCATTAGGCAAGCCGCTACTTAATGGGCCAAGCTACTATAATTTTCAGGAGATAGCAAAAATGTTAATTGACCTAAATGTAATGACAATTTGCCTTGATGAAAAACAAATCAAATTTAAGTTGAACATTTTTTTTAAAAACCATGAGCAAATAAAATCACATAAAATAAAACTTTTAGATTTTTTTAAAAAAAACAATGGTGCGGTAACCAAAACATTGGAATGTATAAAGTCACAAATACAGAGAACCGCATGAAATATATAATCATACATATGAAAAACCAAAAAAAACTGCTTTCATATTTAGCCATAATCCTACCATCATTACCTATATTTGGTAATGCATCAACTGTATTTGGCCTATCAATACTGTTACTAATTTCAATATATAACATAATAAAAAACAGAACCCCACCCCATCCGGGAACAATCCTAATTATAATCACATTTTTAATGATATTACCGTTATCAATACCCCATGTTATATTGGATAGTGGTAGATTAGCAGCGCTAGACATTCCTACAAGATATCTGGCTGGTGCCATTATTATATATGGCTTGGTTAATAACAAAATCAACATTGAATATTTATTTGCTGGTATTTTCTTATCTAGCTTAATTAGCTTTCTTATATACCCTGTTTATATGGGAAGTATTCATGAATTAGAAAGATTCAAAGGGGTAATATTTGGAAATCAAACAAAAATATTATACATAGCCTATCAATCCATGATAAATACTGCATTTTCATCATTTGCTCTTTTTTTCTTCGCAAAGAAAAATAAATCAAAGCTATCTATAATAGCAGTTATATCCATTGTTTTATCACTAACAACTGGGATTATGAGCGGCTCAAAAGTCATATTCCTTACAATCCCTGTATCTTTAGTTTTATTTGTTTTTACAATATCTAGAATGAAACACAAAACAAAACAAATTAGTACTGTAATATTAATAATATCAACTGGTATTTTTTTATTAATAATTCCAAAAACCACTGTTTACTCTCGTGCCATGCAGGATATCAGCGCATTGCACTCAGAGCAAAAAACATCAACAAATTTAAGAATAGAAATGATTAAATTTTCATGGCTAGTTTTTAAGGAAAATCCAATTCTAGGCCTAGGCTATACTCAACTTGGTGAGTATAGAAATAAATTAATAAAAGAAAATAAATTAAATTTAACATTATCAAAAAATATGGGTAAAGGCTCTCTTCATACAGAAATCGGCACAAGTGCGGCGACGAAAGGGATTATAGGGATAATTATTATATTTTCATTATACATTACACCAATATTTTCGTCTTTGATTTTTTTAAAGTCGAAAAAAATCAATATTGATTCTCATTTATTAATGTGTATATTAATAACCACTTTTTTTTTAGCAGGACTTACAGAAACATTATTAATGAACACCTCGACCTCATCATATTACATATTAATACTTATATTAGTATTACTTACATTTGATAAGTCATCAATTAAAAACAAGGGCGTGTAGTCTATGTATCTTGAATACTGTACAACTAAATTAGGCAACTTTGGGGATGATCTAAATCCTTGGATATTTCCTAAGCTAATACCTAATGCATTTAAAAATGGAAATGACAAAATCGCTTTTCTTGGTATAGGTACAATCCTAGATCAAAGAAGAGTTGAGAGAGAAAATCTTCATTTAAACCAAGCTAACATTGTTTTTAGTTCTGGAGCTGGATTTGGAAAACCACCTACCTTAGATAAGAAATGGCATATTTATTGTGTTCGAGGAAGTCATACTGCAAAACAGTTAAAAATAGATAACACTAAAGTGATCGCAGATGGAGCTTATCTACTTAGAAATATTGTCAATTTTAAAAATATTAAAAAGAAATATAAAGTTTCCTTCATACCACATCATGGTAGTGAAGATTATACTGACTGGGCAAAAATATGCGAACAATGTGGTATTAATTTTATATCTATGCGTCAATCCGTTGATAATATTTTACAAGAGATGTTGGAAACAGAAACCATAATCACCGAAGCAATGCATGGCGCGATCGTTGCTGATGCATTACGAGTACCTTGGATTCCTGTGAGCTATAGCCCTAAATTCATGTTAGAAAAATGGCAAGATTTTGCTGGTGCCCTCTCGATTGATTTGAGTGTCGACACACTACCTTTCCATGTACATAAAAAACTAAATCTAGGACAAAATGTTGAAAACTCATTAAAAAGAACATTTAGAAAACTTGGGGTGGGCCCAATCAAATGGGACAGATTGCCTAGTGCTTACAAAAAATCCAGTACTGCACAAATGGATCAACTCTGTGAACAGTTATTGAATCTATCAATTAATGGAAAGCAGCATCAAAGTACAGATATTGTTGTTGAAGGTGTAACCCAAAGGCTAACCGAAACATTGGATATTCTTTATACTGATTACATTAGTGGTAAGTTCTTTAAATAAAAAGAAACGACAAACCATGGACATGACTATATTCATTAACACGAATGCAACATGTTCGCATTGTGAACATAGTCATTTAACACCACGTAGTTGCGGGTGGTGGGAAATAAAAGATTATTATTTTTTATACCCCGCAAGCAAATCCGGCCAATCGGATAACTGCCAGTGAATATTGGCTCGTTCCTGCTCTTTGTGAAAAGATCGCAGCAGGCGCTCAAGGTTACTGGATTTCCAGCTAGAACCAGCTTGCTGCGCGCATTTATCAAAATCAATTAGCCATACTTGGTTATCACTATCGAGTAAAATATTGTGAATATTCAAATCAGTATGGTTAACTTGGGCATGATGCAACTTAGCGATTTGTTGGCCAATCTGCTGATACACCTGATGATCCAACGGGCCAGCCTGTAATACCGCCACCAGATCACGTGCATTCGCCACTTTTTCACTCAAAATATCGGCTTGGTAAACCAAACCACGCCGTACCACTCGCGCAGCGATTGGCCGAGGCACATTTACTCCTTGCGCACGCAAATGATCGAGCAACTGAAATTCGGCGTAACTACGAGTCTTCTCCCAGCCGGAGAACCAGTAGGAATCGGCTATCAACTTGCCAAACAGGCCACCACGACGATAGTGACGCAAAGCTGCAGGTAATGCATTCATTTGCACAAACCAAGTGGTGCCTCTGCCCTGTGCGCTACCAATCACCTTCTCATTCGTTTGCCAGTATGTGGGATCAAACAACGTTTCCAGCGGTTCAGTCACCCATTGGTCGTCATACCAAATAGTTTGATCTTGGTTTAGCTGCTGTTGTCTGATCACGCGCAAGGTTCCTAATCGGCTGGTTTACTCAGCGCTTATTTTACATTTATCAGTGGAGTCTGCATAATTTAGCCTCATTAAATAGATGAGCTTTATTCGATGCCCCTTTTTTCTGCGCCACCTAACTCGGTCTGCTTTGTACGCCTATCAGCGATTGGTGATGTCTGTCATGCGGTTGCTGCCGTGCAAAACCTGCAGCAATTCTGGCCAGAAACTCAAGTTACTTGGGTGGTTGGTAAAGTGGAAGCCCAATTACTGCAAGGGCTGCCCAACGTTGAATTCATCGTGTTTGATAAAAAAGCGGGTTGGACAGGAATCAAGGCGGTTTGGCAACAACTTAAAGGGCGCAAATTTGATGCATTAGTACACATGCAATTGGCGCTGCGTGCGAGCTTGCTGACTCTCGGTATTCGTGCACGATACAAAGTCGGTTTTAGCTTTAAACGAGCCAAAGAAGGTCAGTGGTTGTTTACTAACCGCAAGATTGCTGATACCGAATCAGCCCATGTGCTCGATAGTTTTTTCTCATTCACCGAATTTCTTGGCGTACCGCGCCAAACGCCCAGTTGGAGCCTAGCAATCAGTGTGCAAGACCGTCAATTTGCTCGTACTCAGCTAGGCCAACAACCAACGATTGTGATCTGCCCTGCCGCCAGTAAAGATGAACGTAACTGGCTGACTGAACGTTATGCACAATTTGCTGACTATGTGATTAGCCAAGGCTACCAAGTCGCATTGTGTGGCTCGCCAACTCAGCGTGAACAGCAACTGGCTGCTAATATTAGCCAATTGATGACGCACCCAGTGCTAAATTTGGTCGGTAAAACAAGCCTAAAACAGTTGACTGCCGTGCTTGGCGAGGCAAAGTTAGTACTTGCTCCAGATTCAGGACCAGCACATATTGCCACCACCCAAGGCACTCCAGTGCTTGGGCTTTACGCACACAGCAACCCCAAACGCACCGGCCCTTATTTTAATATGGATGATGTGGTGAGCGTGTACGAACAAGCCGTCACACAGCAACAAGGTAAACCACTCGCTGAATTAGCTTGGAGCACCCGAGCTAAAGGTACTGATTTAATGCAAACCATCACGGTTGATGTGGTAATCAACCAATTTGATCGCATCATGTCTCGCGCCACTCATTTAGGTAACTCAACTCATGGCTAATTCAATACCGACCTTAGCGGTCGCCCTGATCGTTAAAAACGAAGCAAAACATTTACAAGCTTGTTTAGAAACTGTCGCTGGCTGGGTTGATGAAATTGTGATCCTAGATTCTGGCAGCGGTGATGAAACCGAAGCGATTGCTCGCCGCTTCACTGATAAATTTTACGTTAACACCGATTGGCCTGGGTTTGGCCCTCAACGTCGCTTAGCACAGTCCTATATTGAGTCAGACTATGTGCTATGGCTGGATGCCGATGAGCGCGTCACTGAGAATCTAAAAAGAGATATTCAGCAGGCCGTTAAAACGAATAAACCGAATACTGTGTACCAAATTGATCGTTTAACTACCGCATTTGGCAAACAAATTCGCCACTCAGGCTGGTCACCAGATTGGGTAACTCGGTTATATCGCACTAACGATACACAGTACAACCAAGCCTTGGTGCATGAAAGTGTCGAAATTCCCCAAGGTTTTCAAACTGTCTCTTTACAAGGTTATCTAGAACACTACACTTTCGAATATTTACCTCAATATATGGCGAAAACTCAGCAATATATGAAAGCTTGGGCCGATCAGCGTGAGGGGCGTAAAAGAGCTTCATTATCTAGCGCGATCCTACACGGTTTTTTTCGCTTCTTTAAAATGTACGTGATAAAACTGGGTTTCCTTGATGGTCGTCATGGCTTACTACTTGCCCTCCTCAGTGCCAATACTACATTCACTCGTTATGCAGATTTATGGCTGCGCGATTATGTGCGTAGACAGGAGCAAAACCAAAAATGAATATTTGCCACATTAATTTAGCCTCTGGCTACCATGGTGGAGAAAACCAAACTCTCGAGCTCATTAAGCACCAGATCCGCCTAGGTTACCAATTAACCGTAGTCGCCAACCCCAAAAGTCCATTTTTCACACAAGTATCTAATCTACCCTGCCGAGTTGTGACAGCCCGTCATTATCTACTTACACACAGCAAAGCAGTAACCAGAAGCTGTGAACTTGTTCATGTGCATGAAGGTCGGGCCATTTACTGGGCTTGGTTACAGTATTTACTGTATGGAATCCCTTATATAGTCACACGCCGAATTGATAATCCGCTGCGCAGCAAATGGCTATCAAACAAAGCATATGGTAATGCTGCTTTCTTAGTTGGCTTAAGTAATAATATTGCTGCGAAGATTAGAGAAAAATTTCCGTCTCAGCGCATCGAAGTAATCCCGAGCTCTCCGGTTACTTATCCTGTTAATCGCGCCAATGTAGCTCAAATTAAACAACAATTTAAAGGTAAGTTTCTAGTCATCCATGCAGCGAATATGCTTAAACACAAAGGCTTCGATGTCACACTAAGAGCAGCCAAAGCATTAGCTATTCGAACCCCAGAAGTGCATTTTGCTTTACTTGGTGATGGCAAAGAACGTCCAAATTTAGAACTACAAGCCTCAGAACTTGATAATGTTACTTTTATGGGTAAACAGAGCAATATGGGCGACTGGTTTACTGCAGCGGATCTGTTAGTACATCCCTCTTACAGTGAAGGACTTGGCTCGGTCATTTTAGAAGCAATGGGCAGTGGCTTACCTGTCATTGGGGCTCGAGTGGGCGGAATCCCGGATGTTATCGAACCAGATTATTCCGGACTTTTAATTGAACCAGGAGATGGTGGTGGCTTAGCTGATGCGATTGAAGCAATCAGAACAAATCTAGAATTACGAAGCAAACTGGGCGCTGGTCGCGATAAAAAATTGCAGCATTTTCTTATCGAAAACACCGCTAAACGATATGAAAAAATTTACGCTCAGGTTATTGCTCAGAAAAAATAACAAAGCTACGTAAAATTCATTTATCAACTTAGGCAACTCTATTTAAAACCGTTGAGCCAATACCTCAACTAAGGTAACCGATTCCCTATGAAGATCTTAATTTGCAGTAACTACAAAGATGCTTGGAATAGTGTCCGCCCTGAAGCCGAAATGTTTATCGAAATGGCAAAACTGGGGCATGAGGTTACGATTATGACCCAAGGTGATGCTGAATATGTCGCGCGTTTTCGCGACAATGGCGTCAAAATTATCGATTGTTACCCTAGTAAAAAAATTTGTTTGCACACCATTAAAACCCTACGTCAAGCACTACGCGAAGAGCATTATGACGTAGTCTATGCGATGAACTCGAAAACAATTCCTAATGCGGCGTTTGCCTGCATCGGCTTTAAACACACTAAGCTAGTCACTTATCGTGGAACCGTCGGTGGCTTATATCGCCATGATCCGAGCGCCTACTTAACCCATCTCCATCCTCGAGTGAATGGGATTAGTTGCGTTGCGCAAGCGGTGGCGGATGATGTGCGTCAGCGAGTATGGAAACATGCCGAGAAAGTGGTCACTATTTATAAAGGACATGATATTGCTTGGTATCAAGCGCAACCAGCCAATCTGAGCGCACTCGGTTTACCAAACAATGCCTTTACGGCAATCTGTATTGCAAATGCTCGCCCGAGTAAAGGCGTTCATATCCTACTTGAAAGTGCCAAACAGCTTGCACAGCTCACCAACCTGCATCTCCTGCTGGTTGGACGTGATATGGAAACCGAACACAACCTCAAATTGGCTGAACAGAGTGGAATGCGTGAACGCATCCATTTTCTTGGTTATCGCAAAGATGTACCTCAATTATTAGCGGCAAGCCAAGTGCAAGTACAACCTTCGATTAGTGGTGAGGGTTTACCGAAAACCATCATTGAAGCAATGGCGATGGGCGTTCCTTCTGTCGTAACGACGACTGGCGGAGGGAAAGAACTACTGATTGATGGTGAAACTGGCTTTATCGTGCCAACTAATGATGCGGATGCAATCGCAGAAAAAATTGAGTGGCTTTATCATTCCGAGCCAAGCCGCTTAACAATGGGACAGAAAGCTCAGCAACGAATGATCAGCGATTTCTCGTGTCAGGAAAGTGCCAAACAGCACCTCGCTTTCTTTGCTTCACTGCTCGATCACGAATGATCAGCCACTTGTGTGATCAAATCGCGTAATGTTGATTAGCCTAACAACCCAATCCATCAATATGAGTAAAAGATATTGAAATCAAAACCAATTTCCCGAGTAATTTATCCTGGTACGTTTGATCCGATCACCAATGGACATCTAGATCTGATTGAACGTGCAGCCAAGCTGTTTGATGAAGTGATCATCGCGGTAGCGGCTAGCCCCAGTAAAAACACCCTATTTAGCTTGGATGAGCGGGTCTATTTTGCACAAGAGGTCTCTGCTCATTTAGAGAATGTCAGCGCTAAAGGCTTCTCTGGACTGCTGGTCGATTTCGCGCAAGCGCAACAAGCCAACGTACTGATCCGCGGGTTACGTACCACGGTCGATTTTGAATACGAATTTGGCTTAACCAATATGTATCGCCGTTTGATGCCAGGATTAGAAAGCGTATTCCTCACCCCTAGCGAAGAATACGCTTTTATCTCTTCCACTATAGTGCGTGAAGTTGCCATTCATGGTGGTAATGTGGCGGATTTTGTCCCCCCCATCGTCGCTAAGGCACTGCACAGTAAAAAGCTTAGTGATTGAGTATAGTGCAACTGAAGCAACTCACTTGATTACTTCAGTTGCATATATTTTACGGTGTTATTGGCAAGATTTGCGAACGTAAGTAGTAATCCTGCAATTGTGAATATTGTTTTCCCCAATCTGGTACAGGTTGATCCGTTGGTTCGGCTTGATTGAACAACGGATGATGCTTATCCCACTCATAAAATAGCCCAGAACCATCACTATTAAATGCACCTTGTTGATTTATCGTACGCGTCGTATTGAAGCCGATATTGCTCACTTCATCCACCGAAAGTAAATTTTCACCACCTAAGCTAATGTAACGTTGATCTGACAAGCTCAAATGATACAAAGTTGGGAACAAATCTCGATGTGAACCAATCCGCAGTGGATCATAGTTAACTGGAACGTGTTGCAAAATCGATGTAGGTACATTGAGGTAAAATGGTACAGCATAAGTCAGTGCATATTCGCTTGTTTTATCTGTACTGCTATAGCGCATACGATGATCGCCCGCAACGGCAACTACCGTGTTGTTCTGCAAGGTCGCCGACTGTTTTATCCGCTCAATAAACTGACCTAGTGCATCGGCTGCGTATTGGAAAGTATTTAACAGCACTTTTGCTTGCTCACCTTGATAGCCAATCAAACTCGATAAGCGATGACTGATCGCAGTAGGCTTCGGCTGATAATAACTAGGCACTTTATAGGGCGAGTGGTTAGTTACCGTCATAATAAAGAGCATAGTTGGCTGCTGCGCTTGCTCTAAGAGTTGATTGGCAAACTGAAATAAATAGCCATCCGGTACCCCCCAAGCTCCAGCATACTGCTCAGCCTCAGGAAAAACTTCGATAATGTCATTTTCATCATAAACCCGATCAAAACCTTGCACTGGCAAATAGTTGGCAAGGTTGCGCCACATGCCATTACCGCCATACAAAAATGCCACTTTATAACCCGCGCGTTTATACGGCAAAATTGCCGAACTGGGCAGGGCAATGTTCTGAATCGACGAATGGCTAATGGTGGCAATTGGGCTATGAAACAAGGTCATCACTAAACTATCAATCGTTCCTGTCGTTCCCGCCATAAAGCGCTCGAATAAAAAACCTTGTTGCCAGTATGGACGTAATCGGCCTAACAGATCATTGGTTTGTGGATCATCCTCAACCAATATATTCATCCCCATGCTTTCCATCATCGCGACCACCACATGCGGTGGATTATCACGCAAATAATCATTCACTGGGGTTTGATATTCTGGTGTCGCTTGGCCAAGCATTTTTTGCATCTGATCGGTGAGCACTTGTTGTGAAACTGGCTCAAATTTTTGTTGCTGAAGGTGATCCGATATTGCCCAATCGAGCGCCATAAACACATTTGGTGTAAGCATATTCAGTGGTTTAAACGCCGAAACACTGGCGTGATAGCGCTTTAATGGGTGACTATCGAGCGAGCCACGGGCAATCAAAAAAGTCAGCATTACGCTAATAATAATAAGTAGCGCCGTAAATCCCCAATGCCAAGCAAAGCCTAGGCTTAGTTTTCCAATTCTGCTGCCTAAAAACCGGCGTGATGAGTAATACGCCAGCCCACCAATAGCCAATCCTACTAGTGCGCTGCGGATGATCGGATAATCACGCCACAGATTAATCAGCACGGCTTTTGAATCATCCTCCCACAGACCAAAGATAAAGAGGTCAACATAGTGCATATTTCGGAGCATTCCGATCAGTCATTTCGGGATTATCCGATCACCCATTTCGGTTTAAACCGATCACCGATT
>NZ_JARBFT010000012.1:0-77897 GCF_028863985.1 Vibrio chanodichtyis
GTGAGGGCGCATTATAGGGATGATTTTGTTTCTGGCAAGACCCTAAATGCACTTTTTTCTAAAAAATCATTCATTCGTTTACAAAGCCAGCAATTCGGCCATTTATTGAATAAAATTTCAACATTTGAAGGGGGTCACACCATTCGATTGGAAAAATATCAATCATATACGTAAGATCCCTGTGTCTATTTTGTTAACTCATCGATAGGCAATCAATCTTCTTTCTCTCAAATGCGTAGTAACTCAATATGAAATCTGACAAATCGATGTTATGGATCGCCCTACTTGCGGTTATTGGTGCCGGAGTTTTATCACAATTGGCGCTACACCCTTCTTTGGCTTTTTTAGTTGGTGTAGTTGCAACCACTGTAATTTGCAAACTGTCTACTCAAACTTCCGTTATTGGTGATGATGAAGAGATCTCTTCTACTACCAAAACGCTTTATGTCGGCAATTTGCCCTATAAAGCCAATGAGTCTCATGTCAAAGATCTGTTTTCCGAATATGGAGAAGTGTTTGTCGTACGACTTATGAAAGATAAACGAACCGGCAAACGGCGCGGATTTGGATTTGTCGTGATGGCAGCCAGTCAAGCTCAAGCCGCAATTGATGCACTCAATGAAAAGGAATATATGCAGCGCACCTTAAAAGTTAGGATCGCTAATGATCCTAAATCGGATGAGGAAATAGCTGCACAGGATTAAATCCTAACTGTTCGAGCTTTACATTCAGCGCACTGGCTTGCCAAGGTGGTGCGCTGGCGTAAATTTGATGTTTCTGATGTGAAGTTTGACCTTGCTCGATGGCCAATAACTCCTGTACACGCCGCGCAATAGCTTGCCCAGAATCAATCAATTGCACTTGCTCACCGAGCACTTGTTGAATCTCGTCTTTAATCAGTGGAAAGTGAGTACAGCCTAGCACCGCCACATCAATCTTGTGTTTAAGTGGTTGCAATATGCTTTCTAGCTCTGTGAGATTAAGTGGCTGACCGCGTAATTTCTCCTCGGCCATATTCACCAATCGCGTTGACCCTAATAACTCCACCGGTTTGTCAGCAGAAAAATGGCGGATCAAATCTTGTGTGTATTGGCGCTTGACCGTTGCTGGTGTCGCGATCAGGCCAATCGCTTTACTGGCAATCAAAGACGCGGGTTTGATGGCTGGCACAACCCCGACCACAGGAATACTGAGTTTGGCTCGCAGCTGCGGCAGCACGATCGTGCTCGCAGTATTACAAGCAATCACGACCAGATCGATATGTTGTTGCTCGACCATGCGCGTGACCAGCCAATCGACACGCTCAAGTAAGGTCTCTTGTGCTAACTCTCCGTAGGGATAGGCCGCATTATCGAGCAAATACACATAATTGAGTTGCGGTAAACGCGCTTTAATTTCCTGATAAACGGAAAGACCACCAACACCAGAATCAAAAATAAGTACACGGGGGTAAGATGAACAAGGCACGAGCACCACAATCTAGCTAGAAAAAACGCCTTGATAATACTCTCTCTACTAAATTAGGCAATCTGTGCCCGATACCTTTGATAACAGAAACGCTCGGTCTGGTCTTGCCCCTCAAGACGTAAATCTAAACGTCCAGCCATACACGGAGCTTGAGTGACTAAAGTATGAAACTCACCATTTTCACCACACGGATCGATACCTTTAGGCAGCGCTTGAAGAAACTCCGCGTTATACCAACGTCCACAATAATCAGCACTCAATTGTTCACCATCGGTAGTGACCACTAACGTTTGAATACCGCGCGTAATAATCTCTTGTGCCAGTTGCTTGGAACACTCTCCCATCAGTGGAAATAAGCATTGCCACCCCGCAGGCTCTAAGTAACTCTGACGATACTCAGCAATACCATTACAAAACAGATCACCAAACGCTAGCGCATCAAAGGTTAAGCCTGAGTTTTTCAAGCCATCGACCACACTTGATTGATAAACCAGATTACTTGGGAAGATGCCGGGTAACTCGATTTTAATCAGCGGTAAACCGACCAGTTGTGCTTGCAGCTCTAATACCTCAAGGGGTGTAGCTTGAAAAGGCACTTCATCCCCGACATAGGTGGTCACCAGACCGACCACCTCAATATCCGGTCTTTCACGTAGCCGCTCCAAGGTGAGTGTCGAATCTTTGCCTGACGACCAACTAATGATGACTTTCTTTTTGTTCATGGGTTACTACCAATCATACAAAGTAAAACCGCCCGAAGGCGGTTTGAAAGATTAGAATTGATAAGCGACATTGAAATAGTAGGCACGCTCAGGCGCCTTGTAGCCAATCGCACTTTCGTATTGCTCGTTGAATACGTTTTCAATTCGGCCACGAAGAACCATATCCTCATTCACCCAATATCCCACTGACATATCCCACAGATTTGTTGCTGGGATGTAGTCATCCCCTGTCGGCGCAGCTGTAGGCAAATCTAGACGCTTACCTGTATAGGTATAAGTGGTGCTAAAATCGAAATCACCCAATTGTGCTGATGTGATCCACTTATAGTTTTGTTTCGCACGACGAGCTAGCTGTATACCGTTATCATCTTGATGA
The DNA here is from genome assembly GCF_028863985.1 of Vibrio chanodichtyis. Taxonomy (NCBI): domain Bacteria; kingdom Pseudomonadati; phylum Pseudomonadota; class Gammaproteobacteria; order Vibrionales; family Vibrionaceae; genus Vibrio; species Vibrio chanodichtyis. The sequence goes on from NZ_JARBFT010000012.1 coordinate 2,566, forward strand.
TCTTTGTATTCAGCCACTAGAGTATGGTTGATAAGACCCGTATCAAAATTGACTTCCAACTCTAGCCCTTTGATACGAGCATCCGTATTGAGTGAACAACCACCATAACTTACGACATTACAGATGCTTCCGTTTGGATCTGAATACCAAATGATAAGGTTATCTACTTTATTGTCGTAAGCCGACAAGCTCACACGAGCCAGAGAATATGTAGCATCAATACCTAATTCGATATTTTTTGACGTTTCTGGTTGAAGATCAGGCGAGGTTGATAAATTAGTATAAGTCGGCGCTTTAAATGCAGTTCCATAGCTTGCTCTTGCTCTATAATGCGAGTTAATCTGGTAACCACTGGCTAATGACCACGTCGTGTAATCATCATATTTATCATGTTTGTCATAACGAACATTAGCTTCAAAAATCCAATTATTCACCGTAAGACGCCCCAAACCAAAAGCACCTTGCGTATCACGACTTTCTCCAGCTAAGGCATGAGCAGAGCCATAGCTCAGAGCATCACGGTTTAAAGACTCACGGCGTGCATCCATACCACCACCGAGTTCAACCACTTCATTCAATCTATAGATATTTGCCCATTGAACCTGTGTCAGCTCGATATTTGCGCGGGTACTGGCATTATCTTTACCTTCACTTTGGCTATAATTACGACTATCCGTCTTTTGGTAGTTTAAAGACATCAAACTTTTTAGCTTACTGCCTTCATAATTCAGTTGGCCAGTAATGCTCTGATTGTCAGTGAATCCATGCCATAGACCTGACGAATTGTATTCAACATCACTGTCAAACCAACTAGCTGAAACATACCCCAGCCAATTGTCATTAAAACGATGCTCATAACCACCCATCAAATTTTGGCTTGCATAACCGTAGTCAACGCCAGTCTGAGTACGGTTGATATCATAACCATCCGTCTTTTCAAAACCGGCGGCTAATTGCAGATGTCCTTGTTCATTCACATCAGTCTTAGCAACTAAGTCACCGCTACGAGCTTGATTGCTACCAATACCCGCAGTCACTTGTTTTAGATTATTACCACGACGAGAACGAGTAATAATATTGATCACCCCACCAATTGCATCAGAACCATACACAGCAGCCCCAGGACCGCGAATGACCTCAAGACGTTCAACCAACCCAAGAGGAAAATGGTTAATTGCTACTCCACCAGCAGCAGAATCAATACGCACACCATCAACCAATACCAGCACATGGCCACTATTAGTACCGCGCATATATACCGATGCATTATGGCCACGACCACCATTTTGGCCAATTTCGACACCAGGTACTCGACGCAACACCTCGGTTAACGAGTTAGCTTGATACCTTTCAATTTCTTGACGATTAATTACCGTTGTCGCTGCTAATACTGAAGCTTGATTTTGCTCAAAACGATTGGCCGTTACCACAACAGTTTCTTCTGATTGGGCTTCGCTGGCGTGTAAATAAGAGATAGGGGTGAGCAGCGATGCTAGAGCGATCGCTAGTGCTGATTTTTGCATATTATTATCCTAAATCGCGTTAATCCTGCTAAGTGAAAACCACGGCATCACTCAGTGGCTGGCAGGTCTTCGGACTTGAGAGCACTTTGCACCTACTGGCTCGACTTCCCACTCCAAGAGCAGTGTCATTTGAGCGTTCGTTCTCTCTTACCGCTGCGCGTCAGTTCCGGATTCACACCGGATTCCCTTTTCAGCTATTTTTAGCCATCCAGGCATCTAAATAGCACCAGCTCGCCGCAAATAGTATTGAGTGAAGCAAAAATTGTCCAGTACAGATTCCGTGCCGATCGGTTTTACACTCAATATCCAGCCAATCATGGAGCAAAACTGGACAACTGGCCGAGATTGAATAAAATCTGCGCTCTTTCTGTAATAGCCCATAAAAAGGTACTCCAATGGCGACTCTTGATGTAAACCCACCACTCTACCAAGCTCAATTGGCCGACAAAGTTGCTCGCTTAAAAGCAATGTTTGTTGACTACTCAATGCCTGAGCTGGAAGTGTTTGAGTCGCCACAGGCGAATTACCGAATGCGCGCTGAATTTCGAATTTGGCATCAAGGTGATGACATGTACTACATCATGTTCAACCAACAGACGCGTGAAAAATATCGGGTGGATCAATTTCCCGCCGCCAGTCGCCTGATCAATGATTTGATGCCACTGCTGATCGAAGCGATGAAAGGCAGCCATATTCTGCGCCATAAATTATTCCAAGTGGATTTCCTCTCCACTCTCAGCGGCGAAATTTTGGTGTCGCTGTTATACCATCGTCAGCTCAGCGAAGAGTGGGAAACGGCAGCTCAAGCTTTGAAACAGCGTTTAAATGATGAAGGGTTTAATCTCAACCTGATTGGCCGTGCGCGTAAAATGAAAATGGTATTGGATCGTGACTACGTGGTTGAAAAATTACAGGTCAACGGCAAGCCATACATTTATAAACAAGTCGAAAACAGCTTTACCCAACCCAATGCCAAAGTCGCAGAAAAGATGTTGGAATGGGCGGTCGACTGTACCCAAGACAGTCAAGGCGATCTGCTTGAGCTGTATTGCGGCAACGGTAATTTCTCACTTGCACTCGCACAAAACTTTGAACGAGTGTTGGCAACCGAACTGGCCAAGCCTTCGGTCGAGGCGGCACAATTTAATATCGCCGCCAACCAGATCGACAATGTACAAATCATCCGTATGTCGGCTGAAGAGTTTACTCAAGCGATGGAAGGCAAACGCGAATTTAACCGCCTCAAAGATGCCGGCGTCGATCTGGCCAGTTACCGCTGCAACACTATTTTTGTCGACCCACCACGCTCAGGGATGGATATTGACACCTGCAAAATGGTGCAAGGTTATCAGCGTATTTTGTACATCTCTTGTAACCCTGAAACACTGCAAGAGAATCTACAACTGCTCAGTCAAACCCATCAAGTGGTACGTTTTGCTCTGTTTGATCAATTCCCCTACACCCACCACATGGAAGCGGGCGTACTGCTAGAGCGCATTCAATAAGGGTTTCAACGGTTTTCGATTGTAGTAAAAAGCGCGCTGGGTACGGCGTGGGGAAATAAACCATCCGCACCGCTAATCATTCGAGTTGAGATAAAGGCCACCAGCTAAACTGGTGGCCACTTGCGATACGGAATGCCTGCTAATCACGATCAATGGCAAATGGTGACCAAGCTTGACGGGTTGGCATCACCTCAACTCGGTTGATATTGATATGGTGTGGCAAATTGGCGATATAAAACATCTGTTCGGCAATATCTTCTGCGCTTAACGGGGTTGTGCCTCGATATAATTGATCTGAAGCTAACTGGTTGCCTTTGGTTCTAACCAAAGTAAATTCGGTTTCTGCAATTCCTGGGGCTAAATCGGTCACTCTCACCCCGGTACCTTGCAAATCACAGCGTAAGTTATAGCTAAACTGTTTTACAAATGCCTTACTCGCACCATAAACGTGACTACCAGGATATGGCCATTGCCCCGCGATTGAGCCAATATTAATGATGGTGGCTCCTGCCCCCACTCTAATCAAGGTGGGCAACAAAGCATGGGTCACATTAACTAACCCAGTACAGTTAGTATCAATCATCGTATGCCAATCGGATAAATCAACCTGCGCCGCGCCCTCTGGTGCTAGAGCCAATCCGGCATTGTTGATTAATGTTGTTACCTGAGCAAATTCGCTCGGTAGAGCCTCAACTGCGTTTTTGACCGCCTTTGCATCTCGAACATCTAACTGAATAATGTGTGTGGGTACCTTAAGCATTTCTTGCAGATCGAGCAGTCTTTCCCATCGGCGACCAGCCAACACCAACGACCAGCCTTGACTGGCAAATTTTTGGGCCGCAGCACGTCCAAACCCTGACGTGGCACCAGTAATAAATGCGATTTTCTTCATGTTCATCTTCCTGATTAAACTCAATATCTTAGTGGCACCAAGCCGATCAGCATTAGAGCAGTGGTTTATACCTTGAACCTGCCATGCTTTACGTCCCTTAATCTAAGCGGATGGGCGTGAACAGCGTAGAGCCAGTTTGCGAAATTACCTAGGGCAGAGCCTCGCTGCTGACCCATGACTTTCTTGAAACTGCCACTACACCCTATTCAGAATTCATCGCCACAATACGCTTACCGCTCACCAAAAGAGCCAGCGTATTGCTAGGAGAAGAAAATGGATTTGTTATCATCTGAAGTCACAAACCAAGACGTTATCGAGTTAGACCAATGTGTCTTCCATTCTTGGTCGGTTCAAGAGAGTGCAACGCCACTGGCGATTGCCGGTGGACAAGGTTGTACCCTGTGGGATTTTGATGGGAAAAAATATTTAGACTTTAGCAGCCAGTTGGTCAATACCAATATTGGTCATCAACATCCTAAAGTAATTACCGCGCTCAAAGCACAAGCGGACACACTAGCGACTATCGCGCCAGCAATGGCCAATCTAGCTCGTGGTATGGCCGCAGAACGGATCTTGGCACGAGCGCCGAGCGGCTTCCAAAAAGTATTCTTTACCAATGCTGGGGCGGATGCCAATGAGAACGCAATCCGCATGGCGCGCCAGTTTACTGGCCGCGATAAAGTGCTTTCGGCTTATCGCTCATACCATGGCAATACTGGCGCGGCAATCGCCGCCACGGGTGACTTTCGCCGTATCCCCAATGAATACAGCCGAGGGCATGTGCACTTTTTTAACCCTTACCTGTATCGCACAGAATTTGACGCCAAGACCGAAAGTGAAGAATGTGCTCGGGCTCTTGCTCACTTAACTCGAGTCATCGAGTGTGAAGGCCCTGACTCGATTGCGGCGATCCTACTTGAAACCATTCCCGGTACTGCCGGCTTCTTACTGCCGCCAGAGGGTTATCTACAAGGTGTGCGTGAAATCGCAAGCCAATATGGCATTCAGCTGATCTTAGATGAGGTAATGGTTGGCTTTGGGCGCACCGGTAAATGGTTTGCGTTCGAACACTTCAATGTGATCCCAGATCTGGTCACCTTTGCCAAAGGGGTCAACTCTGGCTATGTACCGGCAGGTGGGGTGATCGTCAGTCAACCGATATGTGAGTTCTTCAAGCATCAATGCTTTATGGGCGGCTTAACCTATTCGGGACATCCCCTTGCCATGTCAGCGATTGTCGCCACCATTGATGCAATGGAGGAGGAAGGCATGGTCCATTATGCCGATCAAATTGGCCAGACATTGCTCGGCCCATCGTTGGTTGCTCTGATGGAACAGCATAGTGTGATCGGTAATATCCGTGGCAAAGGCATGTTTTGGGCGCTGGAACTGGTTGAAGACCGAGCTTCTAAGCAACCGTTAAGCAACCAGAAAATGGCACAGATCAAGCAAAAACTCACCGAGCGAGGTCTGCTGACCTTTATCGTCAATAATCGAATTCATGTCACACCGCCTCTTATCATCCAACCCAATGAGATCAAGCATGGCGTGGCAATCATCGATCAAGTGTTAGCCGAATTTGATGCTTAATCGGTAACGTGCCAAGCCTTATCGCTTGGCACGCACCCTCTTATTTTACCTTTGTTACTTAACCCTTTGTTACTTACCCTTAGTTACCTCACCCTTAATCACTGTACTCTGGCTTATTGCAAGCCATCGAATGCTCTGGCTAACTCAATGATTCCAGGCTGGATCAGCGCCTTATCAATCGAGTGAAAGCCCAACCTAAAATATCGATTAGCATCATGAGGCAATCGGGATTGGGCACTCTCAGTAGACGGTGAGGTGGCAATAAAATGTGAAGCGCCCGTTTCGACCAAGACTCCGTGCTGCGCAGCCTTAGAAACTAATCGCTGACAACTGATCCTATCTGGGGTCTGCAACCATAGAGCATTGCTGAGTTCATGCTTGGCTAACCGTTCGCAATAGGGAAGGTGCTTTGCGACTGCTTGATTGATGATATCCCACCGCTGCCGCGTATTTTCACGCACACGGCGTACAAAACTGTCGTAGTAACCTTGGGCAATAAAATGCGCCATTTCCATCTGTAATCGGCTTGGCGGATGGCGAAACATCAGCCGACGCAATCCTCTTAGTTCATAGATCAGCTCTTCTGGTGCCACTACAAAGCCGAGGCGTAGACCCGGCGCGAGAATTTTGGAAAAGCTACTCACGTAAATCACGCGCCCTGACTTATCTTGCGCTTTCAGCGCTGGGGCGGGATTGAGTTCAAAATTACTGTTCGAGTCATAATCATCTTCAATGATGATCGCATCACTTTGCTCAGCAAGCGCCAAAATCTGTTTGCGCCGCTGCTGGCTCATGGTGACTGCGGTTGGTGCTTGATGACTTGGCGTGACATAGAAGTAATCACACATGGCAGAACATGCGTTCAATTTTAACCCTTCGGCATCCACTTGGTGTGGATATAACTGCGCACCGGCGAGACTAAAAATATTGTAGGCTTCTTTATATCCTGGATTTTCAACCCCAATTCGAGAATCTCGATTCATTAACAACTGAGAGAGCAGATATAAGCCATTCTGAGAGCCTATCGTGATTAAAATTTCCTCACTACTGGCATGAATTCCACGCTGCGGCAGCACTCGGGTGCGGATCTGCTCAATCAATAACTCCACATCCTTATCAACCTTGTCACACAACCAACCATGATCCTGAGCGTCAGCGATCACCTTACGCGAAGCTTCTCGCCACTGAGACAAGGGAAAATCATTTATATAGGGCTGTCCATAAATAAAGGGGTATTTATAGCAACTCCATTGACTGGGTTTGATGATGCGCGGAAATTGATGAGTATTAATTTTTATTTTATCGACCCAATTTGGTGCAGCGATTGCACTATTTTCTGCAACCGAAGTGAATGCGACTGGGCTAGCTTGATCACTGATTTGATAAGCCTGCGCCAGATAATACCCACTGCGCGGGCGGCTAATTAAATAACCATCATCAAGCAAACTTTCATACACCAAAGAAACGGTATTGCGCGAGACTTTTAATTGTTGAGAGAGCTTGCGACAAGACGGTAGCGCTTGTTGCGGAGCAAAAATCCCCTCTAAAATCGCTTTGACAAGGTACTCTCTGACCTGCTGCTGCAGACTTCTTGCGCAATCAAATTCAATCACACACTGATAATTTATCGCCACTCTATCAACCTCCGATCATCCACGACCAAAGTCAGCCGATAAACCATCGTCAGCAAAAAATAGACCACAAAAAAAAGTAGGCATTATTTAAAACATCGAGATTAGAACATCAGGCTTAAAACAGCACTGTCCCATCGCGATCAATAAATTGGCTCTACCCCATCATCGACACCAATCTCTACAGTGCAAGTATTCAAGTTGCTTCAACAGAGTTAAAAGGATGGATATATGAAACATGGAATGAGTGTTAAGAAAATGAGTATTAAGAAATGGTTTTCTACCACAGTGATTGCGCTAGCCATCGGCACCTCAGCCAGTGCGCTCAGCGCCGATCTTCCTGACATCATCAAAACTGGCATACTTAAAGTCGCAACCGAAGATAACTACTCGCCGTTTAATTACATTGCCCAAGGGAAAGCGACCGGCATCAACCAAGATCTGCTCGAGGAGCTGCGTCACTACGCCCAATTTGAGGTCAAGCAAGATATTTTGCCGTGGACAGGCTTACTCGCTTCGGTGGCGGCAGGACAATATGATCTCGCCCTGACTGGGGCGATTGTTACCGATGCACGCCTGCAAGTTTTTGATTTTACGCCACCGATTGCCTCAGCGCAGCACTACTTTATGGCTCGAGCGAAAGATAACTCCATCACCAGCGTCGCCGATCTCGATCGAAAAACCGTTGGACTACAAGCCGGAAGTGCATTGTTAGAGCGCCTACCCGAACTTAAAACCATTCTTGAAGCGCAAGGAAAAAGCTTGGGTAAAGTGGTCGAATACCAATCTTATCCTGAGGCTTATGCGGATCTTGCCAATGGACGAGTCGATTATGTTATCAACAGTGTGGTGTCGGTCAACGAGGTAGTGAAAAGTAAAGCCAAGGTCTTCAAAAAAGGGGAAGCGGTCTCCGGTCCCGGTTTTGTCAGTTGGCCAATTCCAAAGCAAAATCCTGAGCTGCTTGCTTATCTGACCGATTTCTTTAAACACCTAAAACAGACCGGCCGGCTTGCTGAGCTACAACAGAAATGGTTTGGCGAATCATTTGATGATCTTCCGCTGGAGCCCATCACCTCGGTTGAACAATATCACGCTCTGACCGCCATCAACCCAAGCTAACCGCTTGAGTTGAAAAGGCTTGCTTATGTGCCTTAGTGAGCAAGCCTAGGCTGCCAATGGAAACACTCGGAGGGCATATATTATGGATTACTATGCATGGATGCAGTTATTCGCAGGTGCTTGGACGACCGCCTGGATCTCGTTGGTGTCAATCGCACTCGGCGTGGTGATTGGACTGGTCATTGCGCTGGTCAGGATTTCAAAAATCGCGCTGATTGATCCTCTACTCGGCATTTACGTGAGCTGGGCTCGAGCGACACCACTGGTCACTCTCGCGCTATTCATCTTTTTATCTTTGCCCGCATTTGGCCTCAACCTCGATAAAAATCTCTCTGCGATATTATGTTTAACGCTCAATACCGCCGCCTTCAATGCCGAAATATGGCGTAATGCATTTCTCAACTTTTCCCATGGCCAACGCGAAGCGGCAGAAGCGATTGGTATGTCTCGGTTGACCTACTTCCGTCGCATCATGTTTCCACAGATGATCACCGTAAGCCTACCAGCATTGGTGAATGAAATGTCTTTTCTGATCAAAGGCAGCCCAGCGATTGCGGTGATTGGTGTGGTAGACCTAACCCGAGTCACCAATCGGATTGCGGCGGTCACCTATGAACCGCTGGCTCCGATTCTGTGTGCTGCGGTGCTTTATATGTGCCTGATTGGCCTACTGATAAAACTCCAACATTTGGCTGAGCAACAAGCCAGTCACCTCACCGCCTAGGAGAACAATCTATGAGTGAATGGCAGATCATTTGGGAACAACGCGAGATTTTTTATTACGGATTCCTAACCAGCGTCATGTTGTTTGTCAGCGCATCAATCATCAGCTTTGTTAGCGGGCTCGCCCTACTGAGCCTACTGGAAAATGGAAGTAATGGGCTACGTTATAGCATTAGAGCCAGCATTAATATTATGCGCACCTTGCCCTTTCTTATTCTCGCCTACTTGCTTTATTACGGGCTACCTGAACTGGGGATTCGAATGGACGCGATCAGCGCCGGACTAATTGCGCTGTGTCTTTACCACAGCACCTATTTCTGTGAAATTTTTCGCGGAGTAAGAAAAGATCTGGATGAGGGCTATATTGAAGCCGCCACATCATGTGGCTTCTCAAAAGTTAAAATCTTCACCCGCGTAATCACCCCGAATATCCTGTTTAAATCTCTACCTCTGATTGCCAATCAACTGATCATCTGTCTTAAAGATACCGCGTTTTTAAGCATCATTACCGTCAGTGAAATAACCGCTGCGGCAAACAGTCTGCAATCCAGCTACTTCATTCCACTTAACGCATTTATTGTCGCGATTGGCCTGTATTGGATAGTGAGTATTGCGGTTGAACAAATCACCCAACGCCTACTAAATAAGGTGCAACAAAGAGGGCTAAGTCATGCTTAAACCATACATAAACAGACCGGAAATTTCGCTCACACCAGTGAAAGAGAGCACAGCATTGCACGTGGTCGAGACCAACCATCAACCATCCACACCTCAAGCATCAATGCCTGACACCACACGACCAGAGCAAAAACCGATCATCAAAATCGCCAACCTTTCCAAACAGTTTGATGGCATAGAAGTACTGCGAGATATCAATCTAAATATCCACCAAGGACAAGTGGTGAGCATTCTCGGCTCTTCCGGCTCAGGAAAATCAACTTTATTGCGTTGTATCAATTGGTTGGAGCAACCTGAGCGCGGTTTTATCTACCTTGGTGAGCAGCGAATTGGCGTTAACCCACACACCAATAAGCCCTGCAAATATCCAGAACTGGCAAAAATACGCCAACGGATCGGAATGGTGTTCCAAAGCTTCAATCTGTGGCCGCACCTTACGGTGCAACAGAATGTGATGGAAGCCTTGATCCATGTAAAAAAGTGCTCAAAAGCGGACGCGCAAAAGATGGCGCATTTCCAACTAGAGAAAGTCGGCATGGCGCACAAACTCGATAGCTATCCGAATATGTTATCTGGTGGGCAAAAACAGCGCGTCGCAATCGCGCGTGCATTAGCCATGGAGCCTGAGGTTCTGCTATTTGATGAACCAACATCAGCACTTGACCCAGAGTTAGTGGATGAGGTGCTATCAGTGATGCAGCAGCTTTCAAAAGAGGGCTACACTATGGTGATCGTCACCCATGAAATGGCGTTTGCACGCCAAGTTTCAGACCAAGTGGTGTTTTTAGAAAAAGGCATTTTGATCGAAAATAGCCCGCCAGAAAAATTTTTCACCAACCCAGACTCGTTACGGGTCAGGCAGTTTTTAAAATTGGATGGCTAGTGGATGGCGGGCGATTCGACGTTATTCTAGAGTGCCTTTGAGGCGATTGCGCTCACGCTCTTTACGATACCAGAGTGCGCCTTTCGCCAACATGCGCAGTTGCAAAATCAACCGCTCAGAGAGTTCATCGCGCTCACTGCGCTCTAAATCTAAAGCTTCGGCCCCCGAGCTAAAGACCAAGGTCACCGAGGCTTCCGCTTGAGTCATCGCTTCTTCGCGGCTCATTCCGGTGGTGACCAAATATTCGGTGAGTTCAGCGGCAAAATGCTGAATTTCACGCACCACCGCAGCGCGGAACTCGCAGGAGGTACCAGAGCGTTCACGCAGCAGTAGGCGAAACACGTTAGGGCTGCTCTCGATGAATTCCATAAAGGTTTCCACTGAAGTGCGGATCACACTGCCCTCTTTAACGATCCGCTGCCGTGCTTGGCGCATCAATTGACGCAGCAGTAAACCACCTTCATCCACCATGGTTAAACCGAGCTCATCCATATCTTTAAAATGGCGATAAAACGAGGTTGGGGCAATACCCGCTTCACGGGCGACTTCACGTAAACTCAAGTTCGAGAAACTGCGCTCAGCGCTCAATTGACTGAATGCGGCATCAATTAAAGAGCGGCGTGTTTTTTCTTTTTGTTGTGCTCGGATCCCCAGCGATTTCATACCCAGTCTGCTCTCGGCTAAGTCAAATAATTTGCTGCATACTATAACCTGATTGATAGGCTTGTCTAAGCAACAAAATGACTGATTATGAAATCATCGACCTATTTTCCCATCATCGGTAATTGATCACTGCCGTTTTCAAACGCTACCCGTAATAAAAAAGGCCTGGGATTAACCAGACCTCTTATATTTGATGATCGACTCAGCCAAGTTGCGATCAGAACTCACCAACCGCTTCTTTTAGCTTACGCATCGCATTTTTTTCAAGCTGGCGGATCCGCTCGGCAGACACGCCATACTGTTCAGCTAAATCTTGTAGCGTGGTTTTATTGTCATCATCCAACCAACGGGCGCGCACAATATGCTGGCTGCGCTCATCGAGACTGGCTAAAGCCATACTCAGGCGCTGGGTGGTATGCGCTTCCCAGTTTTCCGCTTCTAGGTTATCCGCCAGATCGGACTGTTTATCTTCGAGATACAGCACTGGCGCCGTGTAGGCCATGCCGTTGTCATCATCTTCCGCAGACATTTCAAATGCTGCATCTTGCGCCGCAAGCCGCGATTCCATTTCACGCACTTCCGCAGGCTCAACGCCTAATTCGCGGGCCACGGTTTCCACTTCACCTGCGTTAAACCAGCCGAGGCGTTTTTTGGATTTACGCAGATTGAAGAACAATTTGCGCTGAGCTTTAGTGGTCGCGACTTTGACAATACGCCAGTTACGTAGCACGTATTCATGAATTTCCGCTTTAATCCAGTGTACTGCGAACGAAACCAGTCTCACGCCCATTTCTGGGTTGAAACGCTTAACTGCTTTCATCAAGCCAATATTGCCTTCTTGAACTAAATCGGCAATCGGCAGACCATAACCGGAATAGCCACGAGCAACGTGAACAACAAATCGTAAGTGCGACAAGATCAATCCTTTCGCCGCCTCGATATCCCCTTTGTAATGTAATCGCTCAGCCAGCTCGCGCTCTTCATCTGCGCTCAGCATCGGATAACCGTTTACGGAGCGGATGTAGCTATCTAAGCTGTCTTGTGTAACAAGAGCCATTGGATACGCTTGGTTAGTCATTCAATTCCTCATCATTCTCTGATCTGGACACAGGGTTTATCGCAGCAAGCTTGAACCGAAAATTAATCAATTTCAAGTTTGACGGGTCATTATGCATAAACAAAAGTACAACTCAAGTCAAGCACTGTGGTGGCGGTTAATCGGCCGCTATTTTATGACCATTATCACCTAAAGCGGTTCAATTTCTTTTAAATGGCGCTGCGCAGAAACTTTAGCCGCCACGCAGCCAAGCAATACACCAAGCATCAGCAGCAGTAGTGATTCATCCCAACTGAGGCCAATTAAGCGAAATCGACTGTCATATAACATAGCGAGAGTGGCGACTGCGCCATTGAGCAACACGGTTATCAATGCGGTCAGCAACCATGCCACCACCGCACCAAGCAGTCCAAACCACATACCAGAATAGAGATAAGGCCGTAAAATATAGCTATCGGTCGCGCCGATCAATTTCATGGTTTGGATCTCTTCCTTATTGGCTTGCACATTAAAACGCAGTGTATTGCCAACAATCAAAAATACCGACATCAGCATCAAACTCGACAAGCTGATCACCACTATGGTCGCTAAGTGTCGAATCGCATCGAGGCGGGCAAACCAATCCTCATCCATCCGCACATCGGTTACCCCCTCTTCGGCTCGCAAGCTATGAGCCAGAGTTTGCAACTGGTCACGGCTCTCGACTTGTGGTGTCACCACTAACACGGCCGGTAACGCAGTGTTATCGAGCAGGCTGATCGCCTGTTCAAATCCGGCATATTGGCTTAACTCATCCAAGCCTTGTTGAGGTGAGATGTATTCTACCAGACTGACTTCAGCACGCCGCTCTAGCGAATCTTTCAATACGATGATTCGCGGTTCCGGAATTTCGGTTTGTAAGTAAACACTCAACTGGGAAGGTACGGCAACTCGTTCGGCAACCGAAGCAATATTTTTACTCAGCAGATACAAACTGGCAGGCAAGGCTAACGCCATTGAAATCACCGCTAGAGTGAGAATATTACCAAGCGGACGTCGCCATAACGCGGCAAACGAAGCCTTGGCTTGCTTTAAATGGATTGCGATAAAGCTATCGTTTTTGCTCCGCTGTTGAGCGCGCGGTTTACTTTGACGGGTTTTGGTCATTTTTTGCTTGCTCGGTTTAACGGCCATGATCCGCCACCTCACTTAAAAAACCCTGATTGAGTTCGAGATGACGATACTGCGGACGCGAATTAACCAGATGAATATCGTGGGTAGCCAATAAAATGGTCACCCCAGCACGGTTAAACTCTTCAAATAGCCGCAGCACCAAATTGGACAACTCAGGATCTAAATTACCCGTTGGCTCATCCGCCAACAGTAAAGTCGGACGATTGACCACCGCCCGAGCAATTCCCACCCGCTGCTGCTCACCACCAGAAAGCTGGCTCGGTAGACAGCGCGCTTTATCCAGCAGGCCGGTTTTATCGAGCGCAGCGCAAACTCGCCGTTTGATCTCATCTTCCGCGATCGATTCAATCCGCATCGGCAATGCGACATTGTCATATAAGGTGCGGTCCATCAACAGGCGATGGTCTTGAAATACAATGCCGATATTACGCCGCAAGAATGGAATATCTTTACTAGGAATACGCGTAATATCGTGCCCATTAAAGCTGATCTTGCCGTCGGTTGGACGCTCAATGGCACAGATCAGTTTAAGCAATGTGCTTTTCCCTGCACCGGAATGGCCCCCTAAAAAAGCCATTTCCCCACGCCGTAAGTGAAAATCCACTTTCTGTAGCGCTTGTCGTCCACCTCGGTATGCTTTACTGACTTGCTGAAACCTGATCACGCCCTCTCCCCCTTGGCAAGGCTGGCACACTGGCCAGCTCAGATTTGGTGACTGGTGGTGACCAGTTACTCTTCACGACTAAATAGTGCGTCGATAAACTCTTGGGTAGCAAATGGACGTAAATCGTCAATTTTTTCACCAACCCCAATATAGCGGATCGGGATCTGGAATTGATCAGCAATCGCGAAAATCACGCCACCTTTGGCAGTACCATCAAGTTTGGTCAAGGTGATCCCGGTTAACGGTGCCACTTCACTAAACAACTTGGCCTGACTGATGGCATTTTGTCCGGTCCCGGCATCCAAGGTCAGCATAATTTCGTGGGGCGCACTACCATCAATCTTTTTCATCACCCGCACAATTTTACGCAGTTCTTCCATTAAGTGGCTCTTGTTTTGCAAACGACCCGCAGTATCGGCAATCACCACATCAATGCCACGCGCGGTGGCCGCTTCAATCGCATCATAAATAACCGATGCACTATCTGCACCAGTATGCTGAGCAATCACCGGAACTTGGTTACGCTCACCCCAGACTTGCAGTTGCTCAACTGCCGCGGCGCGGAAAGTATCACCGGCGGCCAACATCACTTTATGTCCCTGAGCTTGGAACTGCTTGGCCAGCTTACCAATCGTAGTGGTTTTACCCACGCCATTGACTCCGACCATTAAGATCACGTACGGTTTTTTATCCGCCGCAATCACCAACGGCTGCTCGACTTGAGCTAAAATTTCCGCCATCTCTTCTTTGAGTAAGCCATACAGCGCTTCACCATCACGCAGTTGCTGACGAGAGGCTTTGGCGGTCAAATTGGCAATAATTTTACTGGTGGTTTCCATCCCAACATCGGCGATCAGCAGCTGCTCTTCAAGCTCTTCAAACAGCTCATCATCAATTTTTTTGCCTTTAAACAAACCAAAAAAACCTGCGCCAATATTGGCTTTGGTGCGGCTAAGGCTGCGCTTTAAACGAGCAAAGAAACTTTCGGTTGGCTTTTCTTGCTCACTAATCCGCGTTAGCTCAGTTTCATTTATTTCTGTTTCTGTTTCTGTTTCTGTTTCTGTTTCTGTTTCTGTTTCTGTTTCTGTTTCTGTTTCTGTTTCTGTTTCTGTTTCTGTTTCTGTTTCTGTTTCTGTTAACACAGCTTCGGCAACCAGCTCGACCGTGGCAACGTCTGTTTGAGTTGAGGGCTGATCTTGCGCTGGTGTTTCGCTTGCGCTGGTTGGATTATGCTCTTCATCACCAAAGCCAAGCCATGACAACAAACCACGCTTCTTTTTTTCCGTCATCTGGAACTGTCCTGAATCACTTTATTTGAATACCCACTTTTCTTGGCGATGGGCATCTGCCAGAAAAGAAAAATGACAAAGCAGTGAAAACTTTTTGCTGCACTTGCTACACTTTGTCCAATTTTTTATGTTAACTCGGGTTGTCACGCCGGATGGCGGACAGGTGGGTTATAGTAACACTTAATTAGCGGTCAAAAAATCTATGCAAAGACGTCGCCAGCCAAACCCATCACAAAAAAACGCCCCTAGCGGGCAAGTTCGAATTATCAGCGGCCTATGGCGTGGTCGAAAACTTCCGGTGCATGATGCAGAAGGATTACGCCCCACTACCGACCGAGTCAAAGAAACACTATTCAATTGGCTCGCTCAACACGTACCGAACGCACGTTGCCTCGACTTATTTGCTGGCTCTGGTGGCTTAGGATTTGAGTGCGCCTCACGCCAAGCAGAACTGGTGACCATGCTTGAGCTCAACCCTCTCGCTTTTCAACAGCTCAGCCGTAATGTGCAGAGCCTAAAAGCACAAAACATTGAGCTTATGCACATGGATAGCTTAGCCTTTTTGCGACAATCTGGACAACCGTATGAGCTGGTGTTTATTGACCCGCCATTTCGACAAGGTTTGCTGCAACAAACCACTCAATTGTTAGAGCAAAACGGTTGGCTGAGTCCTGATGCGATGATTTATATTGAATGCGAAAAAGAGCTGCCGATGACGGAATTACCCACATCGTGGCGCTTGCATCGAGAAAAAATCGCTGGGCAAGTCTGCTATCGGCTATTTATAAGGGAAGCACAATGAAAGGATTAATCTGGTTAGCAAAGACCGCAATTGGCTTGGTGTGGCTAGTGTTACTACTCAATATCGCGATGCCTTTTCCAGGCAATGCTGCGATTGCACTGTATATTATGGCCGCATTTTTACTGATGATGCATGGCTTACAGATGCTGATTTTTATTGGCGCATTTGGCGATAAGTTACCATTAACACGCTGGGACAAGTGGTCGATTGTGATCTTCGGTATCTTTGCGCTACTGGATATTCGTCGTAAGTACATGATGTAATTGACAAGCTCATGATCTCCCCAAAGCCACCACATTAATTTGGTGGCTTTTTTTATGCTCACGCTGCACATGCGGTTGTAGTTAAAAGCGCCGTTGTATGCCCGCTAAATCGCCATTCTCTCTGCATACTGATCACCACACGACGCAACCACCAGAAAACCCAACAAAATAACAGCTAATGAAAATACAAACATCAAAGCACAATAAAAAAGAGTTAAATTGGCAATAAAACCCATAAACACACAAACAAATATCACAGATAAATAATAAAACCAATTTAAATTCAAAGCATTACAATAAAAAGTACAATTAAATAGAACGACAACACTACAAAGAGGCTTAGTGGCCATTAAGATAAGTATAAGTAAAGAAAAACACTAACCAATAAAGGCAAATGATAACTCATATCAACAACCAGCAACCATCAGCGATAAACCATTAATTACTCGATACCGACTATCAAATCTAGCCCAAGTGACAATAACTAACGTTAGTTTAAAGTTAAACCAGCCAAGCAAAATATAAAAAACCCTTAAAAACAGCATGATAAAAACACAACCATTCAAAAAAACAACACATCGCTCATGATTACAACAGCACAAAACCATGACCTTTCCCTGACAAAATTCCATCACAACAGCAAAACAACTATGTTTTTTTAAACTCTCATAATCAATCTATTGATCAAGCCTAATAAATGATCTATTCTTTTCGCCAGAATGATTAAACTAAAAAGGAGCAGTGTTATGATTTCTTCATCTCAAAAACAGGGACTCGTTATGATCGCAGTAATCATTGGCCTAATGACACTGCCCATGATGTACTAAGCTTATGTTTATAAACAAAAAGGACGCAGATGCGTCCTTTTTGTTTTGCTGGTTAGCCATTAATGGAAATGTTGAGCAAGCTCAGGCCAGTACCAGTAATACACCAACAGCGCACCAAGGGTAACCAACGTCAGTAAGGTGATTGCCACCCGCCACACAAATTTTCCACTTCTGGGCGTTAACTCCTTCTCACACTCCTGACATGCACTAAAAAAAGCATTGCGTGCTTCTAGCTGATAGTGATCTTCATGGATCACTTTGTTGCGAATCGTGGCAACATAGCGCAATTTTTTGACCATATGATTAGGTAAACGCTCTTCGCAACTGGTGACGAGCTGGTGCAGCCCCTTGCCTTGTGCATGATATTGTTCGCGCAATAGTGTTTCGAGTTTGCGCGTGCGTAGCACCACTTGCTCAATGTCTGACATATTCCCTCCCGCACTTTGTTTTGCTGTCTCGCTAGTCACTCGACGAACCCTAGCTGCGATGATCCATAAAGTGTGAAGTCAGCCGAAAAATCACCGTGAATAGCGGCCAAACGTCTCTTTCTCAGCACAAATTAGTTGGCAAAATATGCTATTCGCTAAAATGGCTGCGTATCCCCGATAGGAGGCAGACATGCCCTACACTCTATTGATCTATCTAGTATTATTAATTATTGCTGCATTTTGGTTGTTCAGCCACTTCTACCGCCGTCACCTACAAGGTGAAAATGCGCCACAGCGTACAGCAGAAGTGACTATTCTGGATAAGCAGATTATCGATGTTGCCAACCCACTGCCCGGTCAAGAGGAGCAGGAGTGCTGGATTTACGTGCAAAAAGGTCTGTTTGGCCCAAAGCGCGAGTTTCAAATTGGCATTCACTACTATCATGCACTGAATCCAGGGGATAAAGGCATACTGACTTATCAAGGCCAACGCTTTTTACATTTTGCGCTACAGCGCTGAACTCACTAGCCAATAAACCATACTATTGGCATGGATTGATAGTTTATATCTATCAAAAAAATCAGCCAATCCCAATTTGATCCCTGTCTAAACTACACTATTCTTGGTGTATCAAAGTAGAATTTAACGCACTGAGAGGTGGAATTATGACAACCAATTTAATTGGTCTCGATAGCACACAAAGTCAAAAACTGGCCAATACCCTCAACCACTTGCTAGCAAATTATCAAGTTTTTTATATGAATACCCGTGGTTATCACTGGAATATTCAAGGCAAAGAGTTTTTTGAACTACATGTCAAATTTGAGGAAATCTATACCGATCTGCAACTCAAGATTGATGAAGTCGCAGAGCGTATTTTGACCTTAGGCGCTCGGCCAATGCACAGCTTTAGTGGCTACCTTAAAGCAACCCAAATTAAAGAGCACACCGATTCACTCGATGGCCGTAATAGCATGCAAGGATTGGTGGATGGCTTCAGTGTGCTACTGCACCAACAGCGCGATATTCTAGAATTGGCCAGTGAAAGTGGTGATGAAGGAACCGCCGCTTTGATGGGTGATTACATCCGCGAGCAAGAGAAGTTAATGTGGATGCTCAATGCTTGGCTAAAATAATCAATCATTGGTCACCCATCAACACGTAACCCGCGGTGACAAGTCAGTGAAGCGATCTGGTCAACTAGCCTTTATTATCCAGCCCTCAACGTCAGGCTGGTTGACCGCCAACACAGCCGAGTAACCATCTAAACTAAACGATTAATGTCCTGACTCCAACGCTGGGCGTCGATCAATCGCGGATGCACCTCTTCAATCTCCAATCCCAATTGATGACAGTGTTGCGCTACACCTTGCCAATCTCCCTGTTCAAAACACTGCCCAAGGTTAAGCAAAGCTCCGAGAGAGCCGCTCCGGTCACGCAGCGCCTGTTTCACTTCATCACCTAATGGTAACTGCTCAACTAACAGGTCTAAACTGGTATCTAATAACGCATCTAACACCGAAAACATCCCGATCAAAAAAGCTTGCTGTTGATAAGTCTGAAAAAGGGGTAAGGTCGTCATTAACTGACAAAATCGCGCTCTCTGCAACGATAGCGTATAGAGTTGTTGCGGCTTTTTCGATGAGATGTAAGAAGCGACCGCCAGTGAGATGAAAATCCGCAATCGATCTTGACCCAGATAGACCAACGCTTGGCGAAACGAGGTAATCGAGACCGCAATCCGATCCGACATCGTATTGACAAAACGCAGCAACTGATAGGACAGCGCAATATCTTGAGCTACCAATCGCTCCGCTCGTTCATAATCGACCTCAGGCTGACAGACTTCATGGAACAGTTGCATCGCGATCACATGCTCAGGGCTGATGTAACGCTGCTCAATCAGCTCTGGTTTACTGAAAAAATAGCCTTGGAAAAAAGTAAACCCGGCATCGCGTGCTTGGTGAAAATCGGCTTCGGTTTCCACTCGCTCGGCTAAAAAGCGTCGCCGACTACCATTCGCCAATCGCTCACGCACCAAAGCACACGCTTGATCAAGCCCCATCGCCATAATGTCGAGTTTGACAATATGCACATAAGGCAAGAAACGCTCCCAAGCGGGTGAATAGACAAAATCATCTAATGCCAGCAAATACCCACGCTGACGCAACTCTTGTACGGCCACCAACAACTCATCAGTCGGCTGGCAAGTTTCGAGGATTTCAACCACGATCTGCTCACGCGGCAAAGTGAGTGGTAACCGGCGTAGCAAGCTTTTATGGGGAAAGTTGATAAAGCAACGTGAACGGGCAATCTGCGGATTGGTACCGATCGATAAGAAGTTTTCCACAATCAAGCGATAGGTTGCCCGATCCGCATCCACATAGTCAGGAAATGCGTTATTTTCGCCATCACGAAACAGCAATTCGTAGCCTAACGTGTGTTGTTTGGCATTTAATATCGGCTGGCGAGCAACATAAGTGGTGTACATAATTTCCTTAACCGATCTGCTTAATCAATAACCGCGATTTAAGCTTTAGCACTAGCGAGCAACACCCCACAGCCGATAAACATCGAACCAAATAGTTTATTCATTCTGGTCATAACGCGAGGTGAGCGGATATAACGACCGAGCTGAGCCGCTAAGGCGGTATAGCTGAACATCACTATCGTATCGATGATGATGGTGGTGATGCCGAGGATCAAAAATTGTGGCGCCGCATGACTGGCTGGATTAATAAATTGCGGAAATAACGCCACCAAAAATACGATCGATTTAGGGTTAGTCAAATTAATCAACACCGCTTTACGCAATAATGCCGACTGTGATAATTCCGCTTGTTGAGTGACCGCTGTTAACGCTGTTTGGTCACGCCATTTTTGCACCCCAAGCCATAATAGATACGCTACCCCAACCCATTTGATCACACTAAACGCGAGTGCTGACTGAGCCACCAGTGCGCCAATCCCCACGCCCACCAACACGATGTGGCAAATCAAACCGATTTGGAGGCCGATAATCGCCCCCAATGAATGGCGTGTGCCATAACTTAAACCATTGCTGATTGAGTTAACCGTGCCCGAACCCGGAGCCAAACTGAACACGGTTGCGGTAACTAAATAAGCAAGCCAAACATGGATATCCATTGCAATTCCTTATTCCTGACTTATGCTAGCTGACAGGTAAACCGCCAATCTGCACAGTCATATCATCCACTTATGAACCGTTATTACCCTTATACGCAAGAGTCTACTCTGCAACAAGCGCTCAACCTTGAGATAGCTCAACTGTGGAGCACTCGCACTGAAGGCACGTATCACAGTTTTGATAAAAAACCGATTTATTGGTGCAGTTTGCAGCATCCGAATCACCAAAAAGCCATCGTGCTGGTTAATGGACGCATCGAATCAAGCGCGAAATATCAAGAGCTGTGCTATGACTTATTTCAGCAAGGATTTGATGTGTATACCTATGATCATCGAGGCCAAGGTTTATCACCACGGCTGACTAGCGATCGACAGATCGGCTATGTTGAGCAATTCGAAGATTATGTGACGGATTTACAAGGCTTAGTCGAGTTGTTCCAGCTCGAACGCTATACACAGCGCTTATTGTTCGGCCATTCGATGGGGGGAGCCGTCGCCACACGCTATATTCAAACTCACCCCTCTCATCCGTTTGATGCGGTTGCACTCAGCGCACCAATGTTTGGCATCGCGATGCCGTGGTATCTACGTCCATTTGCGTTCATCTTCAGCCAAATCATGGCCACAATAACCACACAGCCGAGCTATGCGGCGGGCTATGGCCCTTACTATGCAAAACCATTTGCCAGCAACCTACTTACCCATAGCCAAATTCGCTATCAATGGTTTCGCGATTTGTACCAAGAGCACCCTGAGCTACAACTTGGAGGCCCGAGTTATCATTGGGTTTGGCAAAGTTTAATCGCCTGCAAACAATGCTTGCAGTTAACCCGCCAAATCAACATTCCACTGCTGATCTTACAAGCGGGTGAAGAAGCAATTGTGTCTAACCAAGCACAAAATCGACTATTCAAAAAACTCTTACGCACCCAACCACATGCCCGACTATGCCACATTGCAGGGGCACGCCATGAGCTGCTGTTTGAGCAAGATCGTTATCGTAAGCAGGCGTTAGATCACATGCTGCGCTTTTTTGCCGACCCAACCGCACCATCCCAAAATTGAGGAAAAACGGCATGTACGATTTACCCTCTTTTTCCGGATTTAATTCCACTACACTAAGCAAATCGAGGGTGAACATTCACCCAACCTACAGTGAAACATGAGAGTTTTATGACCACGTTAGCAGCACAACATCCATATAAAATCGTGGCGTCGGATCTCGACGGCACCCTACTCGCCCCTAATCATCAACTGAGCGAATTTTCCAAACAAACGCTTAAGCAACTGCATGATCAAGGGTTTACTTTTATTTTCGCCACCGGTCGCCACCATGTCGATGTGGCGGGGATCCGTGAGATTGCGGGGATCCCCGCGTACATGATCACCTCGAATGGGGCGCGAGTGCATGACCAAGACGATCAGTTGATGTACAGCAAAAACGTCCCACACGAGTTAGTGCAAGCCATCATCGACCTAGTCAAACAAGATGACCAATTGTATGTTCACCTGTATCGCAATGATGGCTGGTTGCTCAATAAAGAAGATGAAGTGCTGCGCGACTTCCATGAAGATTCTGGTTTTACTTATCAGCTATTTGATGTCAATCAAGCGCCAACCGATGGCATCGCCAAGATTTTCTTTACCCACCAAAATCAGGATCACGAACACCTAGTGCATTATGAAACACTACTTAATCAACGCTTTGGCGATAAGATTAATGTCGCATTTTCCACCCCTTGGTGTTTAGAAGTAATGTGTGCAGGCGTATCCAAAGGTGATGCTCTGCAAGCAGTCGCCGAATCATTACAACTCAGCTTAACCAACTGCATCGCATTTGGTGATGGTATGAATGATGTCGAGATGCTGTCGATGGCAGGCAAAGGCTTAGTGATGAGCACGGCGCATCAAAAAGTGTTCAATGCGCTCCCGAATAATACCGTGATCGGCAGTAATGCAGATGATGCTGTCGCCCACTACCTACACCAACATCTGTTTTAACCCCTATGCTCTTGGCCGCTTCGGCCACATAACTAAGATGGCAGCACCCCGGCTGCCATCTTTATTTTTGGCGCGGGTAATCCGCCAAACTGGGTGCTGATCCGCAAACCGATCAATCCGATGTCCGCACTTTGTCAATTGCGCTGGCCAGTGGTTCTGCTTAACTCTGGCTTTATGCGATACTGCTGTCATCTAACAGCCCTCCATATCAGCTAAAGGAATCGAACCATGCGAGTGTTGCCTCTCGGCGCTATCTTATGCGCCATCTTGTTGCAAGCGTGCTCTACCAACCGATTATCAACCCAACAGTCAGAGTCAACGCCAACCATCATCGCGACACTCGATAAACCAGAAACGATTCAACCTGCGAGTTTTATGCTGCGTGGTGAGGTGGTCATCGGTCATGAATTACAGCGCTTTACCCCATGTGGCAGTCAGCAGCAGTATTGGCTCAATTTATCAGCCGAACAGTTACGCGATGCGCTCGCGCTTAATCTTAGCCCTTATCAACCACTGTACGGTGAAATAGTCGGCACCTTATTGCCACCGAGCCAAACTGGGTATAACGGCGATTATGTCGCGCGTATTGCGGTGCAAAGTATTAACCAGTTGAGTAGAGAACAGCGTGGTTGTGAACAGCCGATCCGCCCAACCCGAGCCTTTGGTAATGAACCATTTTGGTCACTGCGCTTTGTCGACGATGGCTTACAATTCCAGCCGCGAGGTGGGGCGAAACAGCACTTGTCCATCACTCGCACGCAACTCAGTGCCACTCAACGCCGTTACCAATTTGAGGGCGGAGAACTCGAACTAGAACCAGCAAAGTGCCAAAATGGTACAGAGCAAACGCTTTACCAATGGCGATCTAAACTGTCATTGCAAGGTGGCCATTATCAAGGCTGTGCCAGCTTAGCCAATCTCGATCCCACGTTGGAATGGAGTGGAGTGTATTTTGCCCGCTCGACGGCACAAACCGGTTTTAGTGTCAGTCTCAGCTTGGAGCCGGATCATACCGCGCAAACCCGCTATGAATATGCCGATGGGCAGCCGCCAATCATCGAACAAGGTTATTGGCAGCAGCTCAATCCCAATCAAATCCAAGTGGTGATGACACGCCATCAGCAGCAATATTTACTCTCGGAGCGGATCTTTACTCGCGATGGCGATCAACTGACTACCCAACAAGAAAAAGTCGGTCCATTGATCTACCCGATCACCAATGGTGGCTTAGTGCTCTTTCGTTCCTTAGTCGAACTGAGTGATAGCATTGCGCCACCGGCAGTGGGTCAAGCCGCACTGTTCGCACAACAGATCACCGGGCGAGCGGATTATCGAGCAGATGTTGATCAAGCGATCCGCCGCTATTTCGCCTTACATCAAACCGCCACCGATGATACCCAATATCGCTGGCTCGAATACGACCTGAATGGTGATGAACAGCCAGAACTATTGGTGCAATTGGATTGGTGCGGTACTGGCGGTTGTACCTTGCTTATTTTTGAACAGCATCAACAGCAGTGGCGCTTTAATAGCCGGATGACCTTAGTCCAAAATCCGATCCGCTTAGGTCAACAAACCCATCATGGTTGGCGAGATTTAATGCTCAGTGTCAGCGGTGGAGGAGCTAAGCCTGCGGTGCATCGTTTGCAGTATAATGGTATCAGCTACCCGCTCAATCCGAGTGTGGCTCCAGAAGCAGAGGCTGAGCAGATCAGCCAAGTTCTGCTGTTTGCCGATGGCTTATCGCCCAGGCAAGCGGGGCTTAAACTGTAGATTTAACCTAATCGTGTCGGTCGACCGAGGAAATAACCCTGTAAGTAGTCGACCCCCATATCTTCACTGATCCGGCAAACGGCTTGGTTGTGAACAAATTCAGCCACCGTTTTGGCATTCAGGACCTGACACAATTTGACCAATTGCTCGGCAATCCGGCGCTGCTTAATATCTTGATCGATATTGCGGATCAAACTGCCGTCTAGCTTAATCACTTGCGGCTCGAGTTTGACGATTTCATCAATATTGGAGTAACCGCTGCCAAAATCATCCACGATGATTGTGGCCCCTAATGAACGGAAATAGTTACACACCTCGATCATCCGCCCATAATCTTTAATCCGCTCACTCTCTAATACTTCCAACCCAACCCGGGTTGGATCAGCCAGCGATTGGATTGCCGCCTCTAAGTGCAGTAGTGTGCGCTCACTCATTAAATCCTGTGGGGACAGATTGATTGAAAACGCTTCTGATCGATGACGCATCATAGTGAAAGTGTGACTGATCATCTGACGACTCAAACGAGTATAGAGATGAGTATCAGTAATGATCGGTAAAAAATATCCAGGCAGTAGAATCTCACCATCATCTTCAATCCGCACCAAACACTCATACGAGGCCACAATATGGTTATGCGCCTGGCAGATCGGCTGGGCGTACGCCACCACATCATCACGCAGTACTGCGCGACTCACGCGTGATAATCCATTGAGTCGCTCTTGACGCTCACTATCTTGCACTTTAAGCCGAGCCGCATTACAAAAATGGCGATTATTATTGAACGCATGGCGGCGAGCCTCGATGGCGCGCAACAGCAGCTCATCTGGGGTATGTCCGGTAAAATCATGCTGGCTGACTAATCCTGCGCACAAAGAGATCGACAGATAATCAACGGTCGGCAAGCCGCCCGGTTCGAAATTAACGTGCTCTAACTGTTCAACAAATTTATAGAAATGACTATGAATACGCAGCGCATCAGCCTGAGAATAAAATACCGTCGCCCACTCACCGACACCAATCGCATATAACCAACTGCGTTCGTTTAATTTCAAATCCAAATATGCTTGAAACTGAGCACTCAAATCACGCAGCAGCTCATCGCCAACCGGATAGCCGTATTTTTCATTGATTTGATTAAAATTGGTCACTTTCAGCACCACCAAATGCTCATGCTCAGTGAATGCCAATAAACGCTCACGCAACACGACGCGATTAGGTAACCCGGTGCGTCGGTCACGCCGATAGCTGGCGGTCAATAATGCCGTTTGTGAACGGATCTGCTGAGCTAAGTTATCGGTCATTACATCTAAATCATAAAACGCATGACGGATCAGATTAAATAGCGGCGCAGTCATTCCTTGAGAGTAGTTGGGTAAACGAGCCAGCGGCTTGCTCTGCGGCTCACCTTCACGCAGTGCCAGAAAAGTCATGCTGTGATGCCTTACTTGTTGTTGACCATGCTCATACAGCAGTTCTCCCCAACAGTAACAACCATTCGTTTGTGCCACAACTTGCAGTGGCTGCAACTCATAGTTTTCGTGCATGAAATTCAAACGCAATGCGCAGTTAAACACCCACACTTGTTGATACTGTTGAGCCTGCAATTGCTGAGCGGTGAGGCACACTCGCTCTAGGGTTAAACTCGGATGGTCAAAACAAAAACGGACTTTATCTTGCAGCGCAAGTGGGCGGTTAAAACGCAGTCCCCCTTCTGGGGCGATACCCAGTGGCAGATAGATATCTTGCAGCCGACACTTACCTTTCATCAACGGAAAGCTGATCAGCCCACCATCGGCAAACTCGATCTGGGTACCTAAATTGCGTTGATACACCGCTTCGATCGGCTCATGATCGAGACTAAGCAGCCGATCGCCCTCAACGCCAGTAACATGATAACTACGCCCAACCGGCTGCCATTCGGTGTAACCACCTACTTCAACGCATAAGGCATCGCTATGTAACGCCACTGCCACCGTGGCTTGTTGGTAGCACTCTTCATCCAATAGTACCCAATGTCCGGCTGAGGTTTGTTTAGCCGCACCACCGGCAACAGGCACCGCAACACCACGGCTATTGTGCAGCGAAAAACGAGGCGCTTGTAAGGTCTCCATCTGCCATGAAAAGCACAGTACCGCTTGTGAGAGGTCATTAAGCTCTAATTGGCGTGCTAAACACTGACCATCCGCCACATAATCGTTACTGTAGGCTACCACGGTCGCGCTAAGCGCGGTTTGTTCAAAAACCGTTATTTGCAACAAGGTAGTTTGATGGTGGATTTCACCTTCGAAAATGACTTGCTCAGCACTGCAACCAATCAGACAAGCCAATGGAAATTTAGTGAGGATCTGGCGAGCCAGTTGCTGTACTTGCTCACAACTCCATGGTGAAAAAATCTGCACCAATACAGACTGTCCATGAACAAGATCGACGGTATCGAGCACTGTGGCTGCCGATACCAAATCAGGGATAAGGCGAGAAACCGTAAACATAAAAAATGGACAGACTGGTGAAGTATTGACCCATTATGCAATGCAATCGTTACCGCAGACTATACTCAATAATTAGGCAATGTGATTTTTGTGAACAAGCATTATGCACTTAATTTAACATCATTTGAGTGAATGGATTGATTTTGCCCCAAACCAATGATGTGCTTAGTTAGATCACCCGATCTTCAATGAATGATGCTTAATCTTTACTCTTTTTGCGCGCCCGAGGATGGGCTTGATCGTACACCTGAGCCAGATGCTGAAAATCGAGATGAGTATAGATTTGCGTAGTAGCGATATTCTCGTGACCGAGCAGCTCTTGCACCGCACGCAGATTATTGCTCGACTCCAACATATGGGTAGCAAACGAGTGACGCAGTTTATGTGGGCTGATATGACTGGCAACCGCCTGCTTTTGCCCCCATTCGGCCATGCGTTTTTGCACACTACGGTGCGAAATCCGCGTCCCCAGCTTGGAGACAAACAGCGCCGCTTCATCATTGACCGCAAACTGGCTACGCAGTTTGAGCCACTCACCAACCCACTTCTGGGCCTGCCCAGCAAACCAAACTTTGCGCTGCTTATTACCTTTACCAATCACGCGGATTTCGCCTTCGCGCAGATTGAGATGTTTGACATCAATCGACACCAATTCCGCCAAGCGCAGCCCCGAACCGTACATCAGCTCCATCATCGCGCGATCACGGATCGCCAGCGGATCATCATCGGTCACTTCCAGTAACTGCGCCATTTCATCGACATCAAGATTTTTTGGCAACGGGCGTTGCTTGCGTGGAGCAGATACCCCTTTAGCTGGATTGGCCTGTAGCTCACCACGTAAGATCAGAAAATCGAGAAAGCTACGCAGTGAGGACAAGCGTGTGGCAATACTGCTAGCTTTCATACCTTGCCGCTTGCCAAGCACCACTAACTGACGCACCCAACCCGCATCAAGCTGTGACCAATTAACCAACCCAAGCTTGGCCAAATACTGCGCCATGCTTTGCAACTGCTGTTTATAGTTACGCTGAGTGTAAAGGCTGAGCCCCTTTTCACTATGCAGATAAGCATAAAAACGCGCCAACGGCTCGGCTAAGGTGTTAGGAAGCGGGGTGAACTCTTCGATCTTGATCTTGGTCATAATACTGCCATGGTAACGTCTCGATTAAATGGACTAAAACTAACGCCAAATGACGTAAAAATAAGGTGTCCATACTCGGCTGAAAGTGACCGCCATCTTCACTGGCAAAGGCCAAAATACCTAAGGCAGAGTGACGCTGCAAAGGCAATACCACGTATGATCCCATTTCGGGAGCGGGTAGATCGCCCAGTAAACTTTGCCGATCCGCCTGACGTAAACGGCCCAAATAAGCCGATTTACCGTTAAAATGATTGGTCGCAAAACGCTGCCAATCTTCACTGGCCAAGCCATATTGATCATCATCGCGAGTCAATAAACGCAAATAAGCGCGCAGATTAAGCGCCTGTGCTTTCACCTCAATCGCTTGCACCACGTCTTGCAGTGACGCGCATTTGAGGAGCTGCTCTTGCAAGGCCATAAATTCATGGAAAGTGCGATCATTATTGGCCGCCAGCGACATCAATAAGGCGATCTGCTGCTCGAGCTCTTCAATTCGCTGCCGCTGGCGTGCCAGTTGAATATGGGTCAGTGAGACGGCCGCCGAGCCAGAAGGCAAGGTGAGGCGCTCAACCAGTTCGCTATGGCGCTGAAAAAAATCACCATGCCGCTCAAGATATTCGACTACTCTCTGCTCACTCAGCGCATCGGTTGTTACCTGAAACAAAATTGCACCTCAATTAGCACGAGATTTGACCATCGTAGATATGGGTCGCAGGACCAGTCATATACAGCGGTTTACCGGGACCTTGCCAACTGATTTCCAGTTCGCCACCCGGCAGATGCACTCGCACTTGTTCAGCCAACAGCCCTTGTACGATGCCCACTGCCACTGCGGCACAAGCACCACTACCACAGGCTTGGGTTTCACCTGCACCACGTTCATAAACTCGCAGCTTAATCTCGTCTCGGCTCACCACTTGCATAAAACCAGCGTTGACCCGCTCAGGAAAGCGTTCGTGCGACTCAAGCAACGGCCCTAAACTGGCCACTGCCGCAGTGCTGATCTCATCAACCACGCTCACAACGTGTGGATTGCCCATACTTACCGCACCGCAAAACAGGGTTTGCTCGCCGACTCGCAAAATATAGGTTTTTTCAGTTTGTTTAGCCCGAAATGGAATTTTACTCGGTTCAAATTCTGGCACACCCATATTGACGGTGATCAGATCTTCCTCTTCCACATTGAGCACCATCTTGCCTCTTTTGGTACTGACATTGATGGTGTATTTGTTGGTCAACCCTTTCATGCGAACAAAGCGAGCGAAACAGCGCGCACCATTGCCACACTGTTCAACTTCACTGCCATCAGCATTGAAGATCCGGTAATGGAAATCAGACTCTGGATCGTAAGGGGCTTCAACCACCAACAACTGATCAAAACCAACCCCGGTATGCCGATCCGCTAAGCGACGGATCAATTCCGGAGAGAAGAAGACGTTTTGGGTAACGCAGTCCACGACCATAAAGTCGTTACCCAAGCCGTGCATTTTAGAAAAATGGAAATGCATAGAAGATAACTTTACTCTGGTAAAACCGATTCTAATGCCCACAAACTGCTGAGCGATTCACGCTGACGCACCAAATAGGCTTGCTGGCCATCAACCATCACTTCTGCTACTCGTGGGCGAGTATTGTAATTCGACGCCATGGTAAAACCATACGCGCCAGAAGAGCGCACCGCCAGTAGATCGCCTTCTTGTAACACTAGGTCACGATCTTTACCTAAAAAGTCACTGGTTTCACACACTGGTCCCACCAAATCATAGGTTTGTGCGACCCCAGTGCGTGGGCGCAGTGGAATGATCGCCTGCCACGCTTGATATAGCGCCGGGCGGATCAGATCATTCATCGCCGCATCAATAATCGCAAAATTTTTATGTTCCGTGTGTTTGAGATACTCAACCTTGGTCAGCAACACACCAGCATTGGCGGCAATCGCGCGGCCTGGTTCAAAAATCAGCTCTAAATCTCGATGCTGTTCAAGGCGATCGAGCAACGCTTTGGCGTATTGCGAAGGCTGCGGCGGTAATTCATCGCGATACACCACCCCAAGGCCGCCCCCCACATCTAAGTGACGAATATGAATGCCTTGGGCTTGGAGTTTATCAATCAAGGCCAGCAACCGATCGGTGGCATCAATAAACGGTGCCAGCTCAGTTAACTGCGAGCCAATGTGGCAATCAATGCCATACACCTGCAAATTCGGCAAACTGTGCGCCAACCGGTACACTTGCTCGGCACGCTCAAAGGTGATGCCAAATTTGTTATCACGTAAGCCCGTCGAAATATAAGGATGGGTTTTCGCATCCACATCGGGATTGATGCGTAGCGAAATCGGCGCGCGAACCCCTAATTCTGCCGCAACTTGATTAAGGCGGAGCAGCTCAGGCTCCGATTCTACGTTAAAGCATTTGATCTGCAATTGCAGCGCGCGGCGCATTTCGGCATCGGTTTTGCCGACCCCAGAAAACACCACCTTACTCGGATCGCCCCCAGCGGCCAGCACACGCTCTAACTCGCCAATCGAAACGATATCGAAACCTGAACCTAAACGCGCGAGCACATTCAGTACCCCAAGGTTCGAGTTGGCTTTCACCGCATAGCAAATCAGGTGTGGAAAATCGCCCAACGCCTGTTCAAATGCGCGCCAGTGGCGCTCTAAGGTGGCTCTTGAGTAAACGTACAGTGGCGTGCCGTACTGGGTAGCCAAATCGGCCAGAGGTACTTGTTCCGCCCACAACTGACCATCGTCCTGATAATTGAAATAATCCAAAGTGTGTTCCCTTTTCTATTCGGTCGTGTGATTTACTGAACTTGCTCACTCGGTTTGGCATCATCGGGCATATACAGTGGTCCCGTTTGACCACATCCCGCCAAGGCGAGAACCGACAACAAAAACAGTGCTGTGAATGTGTTTTTCATTGGGCATATCGTGCTTATTGAATCAATGCCCCCTATAATCGCACCACGATTAGGAAAAGCAATAGGATAGAGAAGATGAACGAAACTGAATTTCATCAAATCGTCGACCGCCAACTGCAATCTATCGAAACCATGATTGATGAAGCAGGTGCCGATATCGACTATGAGACGGTGGGCAATGTCATGACGCTGGAATTTGATGATCGCAGCCAAATCATCATCAACCGTCAAGAACCAATGCGTGAGATTTGGTTGGCTTCAAAATCGGGTGGCTACCATTTTAAATGGACCGCTGGCGAGTGGATCTGCTCAAAAACTGGCTTGGAATTGCTGACCTTGCTCAAACAGGAATGTGACAAACAGGCCGATCAGCCGATTGAATGGCGCTAAACGGCACAATATGTCATAGCAAAAAAGAGCACCGAGGTGCTCTTTTTGACTGGCGCTTAAGTTGACGGTCGCTTAAGCGTTGACCACTTGAGAAGGCTTAGAATACAAGGCGCTGTCGTTACGATACGGCACCACATAAGTTTCGCCCTCTTCAGGGTGAATAATTTGGTAGTACTGCGGCAGGTTAAAGTTGATGCTTTTAGCACCGAGTTTACTGCTGTCATCCAGGATCGAAGTATAGAAACTGTTGACGCTGGCAATCATCTCATCTTTTTCGCCATTGAACTGGTGGTAGACCTCAACCCGATTGGCTTCATCCAACACATAGATGTTGAAACCTTTCTCGGTATCTTCAAAGAAAAATTGCACTAACCCTTCACTGGCAAAGCTATCGACCACAGTGGGTAGCGGATAGTCTTCATCACGGTCTAACATCAGCAACGGCGAGCCTTTGAGCTTATTGGTAGAAATACTGCGATAAAAATCGACCGAGTTTTCTAGCCTCTGCACCGAAACGCCACGCCGCTCAAAGAATAAGCCATACATTTGATCGCCCATCCGCAGCGCCTTAAAGCGGCGACGCTTCTCTTGCTCCATCGGTTTGAGGCGTAAATCAATGCACTCCGCCAACAGTTGATAGACCAAGTTACGCATCACGCCACGTAAGTTTCTGCTATAGCAGAACACATCCACCGATTCCGGTGGCAGCGCATCTTGATGCATTTTTCCAAGCACAGTTTTCAGCGCATCAAGCATCGCGGTCTGCCCTTCAAAATGCAGGGTGCGCACTTCTTGCCATGAGTTGCGATACACTAAATCAACACTGCCCACTAAACATTTTTGCTCGGTGCTAAAACTGAAAATATCGATATTTTTCAGATCGACTTTTAACGCCTTACCACTGAGTTCGCTGGTGGGATCATGCTCAAAATTGATGAACATCGCCAGTTGGCTAATTTCACAAGGATTGGCCAATGCTTGCATGGTCGGGCGACGCTTGCGCAGCGAAAAGGTATTACGCAGATCGCTAACCATTTGGTAAAACTTATCAATATCTAGCTCGGCGGCACGCACCACCGCATGCAAGCGGGTCGATTCGGTGATCAGGCCGTTAAAAAATGCCCAAGCCACCAATTTACTGAGGTATTCATTATGCTCAAGGCAAGGCTGACCAATTAAGCGCTGCGCTTGTAGCGGCTGCTTATACAGATACCAACCCGGTTTATTGCTACGCCCAGCACACACTTCAATAAAGCTGAGGTCAGGCTCATGCAAATCAGGAGAAATTTGCGGATTGAGTAGTGTTACCTTGCCCGGTAACACTTCAAATGCAGCATACAGTTTGCGCGCCAGAATCGAAATATCTTGCGGACTGATCGCGGAGGTAATGTCATTACGTCGCGCAAACTGGATTAAATTACGGTAGCTGAGCATCAGCGCATCCAGCAAGGCGTGGTGCACCACTTTGACTTGCTCAACTTTCCAGTGACGACGGCTATCCAATTCGGCAATCGCCGCAGGGCTCCACTGCCATCGAGTGGTGAGCTCACGCAAGGCTTCACGCCGCCACGGCATTGAACCTAGCCCCGGCTCGCGCGACAACTTTTCATGGGTTTTCAGGTAAAAACAGCGCCGCACCAAATCTAAGCGCATGGTATCGCCAATCCGCTCTAAATAGCGGGTGACTTTTTCTAGCATCAGATAGTAAGAATCCATGCCATACAGATCGGGCTCATCGGCAAAAAAACGTCGTTTGCTGTCGAGGCTCAATAACTGAGTATGAGGGTATTCCCACGAATACGCTTCAAGCAGGATCGCTTTGAGTACCGATTTATAAGGTGAATCAATGCTCTTATACAGTTGCCACAAATTGGCACCAAAATACTCTTCCGCGGGGATCCGGTTCAGTTTGCCGAAATCAATCCACTCATTGCAGTCCAAATAGCCATTGCAACACAGTTGCTCAACATATTGGTCGTAGCACTCTTCCATTTCGGGTGGCACGATCTGCCACAGCAGCCGTTTACCAGCCAAGCGTACCGCAGAGCGATAAAATTCATCCAACAGCAATAGATGCTGCGACGAACCACAGTTTTCACCACTTAACGCTTCCGAATAGTTATCCCGAAACCGCTGTTCATCAATAATAAAGAAGTTGGCTTCCACACCTTGGCTTTTGGCCCAATCGGTGATCAGCAGACATTTACTCGATAAATTGTCGCGCGCCTCACCGCTCATGCTGGCAGCCACACAGACCCAAATATCCAGATCGCTAGAGGTGCTTTGGCCGATCGATGAAGTGCTGCCCATGGTGTAAAGGCCGAGGATCTGAGGCGACTGCGTCACCGCTAACCGCTCACCGAGCGTTAATTCAATATCATCGATAAATTGTTGCTGAATCGCATTAGCCGTGAACAGATGCACACCACATGGCGTATCAGCAGAAAAATAACCGGGGATTAAAGGATGATTAAACTGAAATAGGGTAGGAATAAAATGGACAACGCGTTGGCTTTGCAAATCCATAAGAGCCAGCGCACGTTCGATACGTTGCCGGTTTAGCTTATCAAGTCGATGGATTAAGGTCTGAGTATAAGACTGCAAGTTTGCTTCCCTGAATACCAGATAAACGCCGCTTTTTGGTTATCTTTCATGCGACCATGCCAACAAAACGTGATCAATCTAACACTTATTTCACCTTCGGTAAAGCGCTCTTGGCAGCATATCACACCTTACCCACGCCACAAGCTGGACAAAATTCAGGTCATAAATACTGCTCAGTGCCCGCTGGTTATGGGCATTTTTAGTTGTAAGCATTTTTCGCTTCCAGTGATAGGATTAAGCCAGTTTAGATCAATGAACAGGAACATCACCATGACCGAGATGCCGATCCGGATTGCCACCCGCCAAAGCCCACTTGCATTATGGCAAGCCAACTATGTTAAAGAGGCTTTAATTGCCGCACATCCCGGGTTGCAGGTCGAGTTGGTGACTATGGTAACGCGCGGCGATGTGATTTTAGATACCCCACTCGCCAAAGTGGGCGGTAAAGGGCTGTTTGTCAAAGAGTTGGAAATTGCCATGCTCGAAGGACGTGCCGATTTGGCAGTGCATTCGATGAAAGATGTGCCGGTTGATTTCCCGCCCGGACTCGGCTTAGTCACCATTTGCGAGCGCGAAGATCCGCGTGATGCCTTGGTTTCCAACCACTACGCCAGTCTCGATGACCTACCGATTGGCGCCGTGGTCGGCACTTGCAGCCTACGTCGCCAATCCCAATTAAAAGCGGCGCGTCCCGACTTAGTGATTAAAGAACTGCGCGGCAACGTCGGCACCCGATTAAATAAGTTAGATGCCGGAGAATACGATGCGATTATTTTAGCAGCCGCCGGTCTGAAACGGCTCAAACTCGCCAGTCGAATCCGCAGTTTTATCGAACCGGAACAATCTCTACCAGCGGTTGGCCAAGGCGCGGTTGGGATTGAATGTCGTTTGGATGACCAACGGGTACGCGCACTGCTAGCGCCACTGAATCACCGTGATAGCGCAGATCGAGTACTCGCTGAGCGAGCCATGAACCTAACGCTACAAGGTGGCTGTCAGGTACCGATTGGTAGCTACGCCTTGCTCGATGGCGATCAAATCTGGTTACGCGCTTTAGTCGGTGAACCTGATGGCTCACAAATCGTGCGTGGTGAAATTCGCGGTCCACGCTCCGATGCAGAACAACTGGGGATTACCTTGGCCGAGCAACTGCTTAGCCAAGGCGCCAAAGAGATCCTGCAACGCCTCTATGAGCATCAATAAGCCGCGAACATCGCTAATCAATTGAGGGTGCTATGACAGTATTGGTCACTCGTCCGGCAGAGCAAGGTGCAGAGTTATGCCAACAGCTACACCAGCAGGGCATTGCCGCGGTGCAGCATCCTCTGATCACGCTCTCAGCTAGCCCACAACTGGTTACCCTGACCGATCATTTCGCATCCTGTGACATCATTATCGCCGTCAGCCAACACGCGGTTCATTTTAGCCACCAGTGGCTACAACATCAGCACCACAACTGGCCGACCCGGCCGCTTTATCTTGCCGTTGGTCAAAAAACCGCGCGTGTTCTCAGCAAAGCGTGCCAGCAATCAGTAGACTATCCCTCGATTAGCGACAGTGAACATCTACTCGCACTCAATGCATTGCAGCAGGTGGCCGGCAAGCACATTGTGATTTTACGCGGCAACGGTGGGCGCGAACTGATCCATACCACCTTAACCGAGCGGGGAGCCAATGTTGACTATCAAGAGGCTTACTGCCGTGAGCAACTGAGGTTTTGTGCCAGTGAGCGGGTTGCACAATGGCAGCAGGCCCAAGTAAGCTCGCTGGTGATCACCAGTGCTGAACAACTGGATTTTTTTATTGGCCAACTGGATGGATTAAGCCTGATCTGGGCGCAAACCCTCACGCTATTGGTCCCCAGTCAACGAATTGCGGCTCACGCCGCTAAGCTAGGATTTGATCAGATTGTGATCGCCGCCAGCGCGAGCAATCAAGATTTCGTGGCGGCACTCATGCCCCAAGCAACAGGAACTCTGAGCAATGACCGACCAGCATAAACCGCAACAAGAACCTGCAACCACTACTCCCAAGTCACCGACTCCGGCCTCAAGTACCGCCAGTGGTGTGAGTGATGCCGCAGCCAAACCGGCCAGCGCGAAAGCCGCGCCGCCAAATCCAACTGAAGTCAAACCTCCGCCAGCAAACCAGTCTGGTAAAAAGCTGGCCACTCTCGCCTTGGTATTGGTGTTGGCTCTAGGGGCCGGCCTTGCTTATTTGCACCAGCAGCAAACCAGCAAATGGCAAAGTGAGTTACAAGCCTTACGCGCAGAGCTGCAGCAAACGCGATCCGATCTCACCGCTGAGCTTGAACAAGCGCAGGCTAGTGCAACGTCGCAAACCACAGCCCTTGCTCAGCGCACCGAAACTGAGCTAGAACAACAACAGCAAAGTCTGGCCAGCTTGCAACTTACCCTCGCCGATATTCAGGGACGCCGTCCTAATGATTGGTTACTTGCAGAGGCCGACTATTTGGTCAAACTGGCCGGACGTAAACTGTTCATCGAACAGGACGTCACAAGCGCGACTCAATTAATGCAAACCGCTGACCAACGTATCGCCACCCTCAATGATCCAAGCCTGACCCCACTGCGCAAAGCGTTCGCAAATGACATTACCACGCTCAAATCAATCCCCATCATTGACCGCGATGGCTTAGTGTTACGCCTGATCAGTTTACAGCAACAAGTGGCGAGCTTACCGTTGGCCAATACGATGTTGCCCACCGAACAACCACCTCTCGCAAGCCAAGCGGTATCAGAGGATATTACCGATTGGCAAACCAATCTGCGTCGCTCACTCACCGCGTTTGCTGGCCATTTTATTACTTTTCGTTCCCGTGATGGCAATGCGATCCCATTACTGGCCCCTAGCCAACACTTCTACTTGCAAGAGAATCTAAAAGCAAAATTAGAGACCGCAATCAAAGCGGTTTACGCTCAGCAACAGGCGA
Organism: Vibrio chanodichtyis; assembly: GCF_028863985.1. Classification (NCBI taxonomy): domain Bacteria; kingdom Pseudomonadati; phylum Pseudomonadota; class Gammaproteobacteria; order Vibrionales; family Vibrionaceae; genus Vibrio; species Vibrio chanodichtyis. The sequence continues at coordinate 39,697 of NZ_JARBFT010000012.1, forward strand.
TTTACCACACCTCACTGACCACAGCGGCGCAATGGTCGAGCGCTTTCTTTAATGCTGAGGATCCTGCGCTACAAGCTTTCAAGAGCACATTAGAACAACTGGCTAAGCTGCAAGTGCAAGTCGAATATCCGGTCAAACTACAGAGTCAGCAACCACTCAGCGAGGCAATCAACCAACGCCTGCGTCGTAGCGTCGCGCCACTGACAACGGAGCAGCAACCATGATCCGTCTAATTTTTCTATTTACGGTACTGGGTCTTGGCCTGTTTGTTGGCACTCAATACACTGGTCAACAAGGCTATGTGCTGATCTCGATTGCCAATCACACACTCGAAATGAGCGTCACCACATTAGTGATTTTTATCATTGCCGCTTTAGCTGGGCTCTTTGCGCTCGAATGGGCGGTGAAAAAAATTCTGCGTACCGGTTTTTACACTTGGAACTGGTTTAGCGTGCGTAAACAGCGTCATTCACGTCGCTACACCAATCAAGCCATCATTAAATTGCTGGAAGGTAACTGGGCACAAGCGGAAAAAAAAGCGACACGCTGGGCCAATTATCATGATATGCCACTGCTGTGCTATCTGACTGCAGCCGAAGCCGCTCATGGGATGGGCAATCATAGCAAACGCGATCACTATTTAGCGCTGGCGGCCAAACAACCACATGCCACCTTGACCGTTGAGCTAACCCGCGCTAAACAGCAAATCAGTCAGGGGGATCACGCCGCCGCCCTAAACACATTAACGCAGCTAGAGCAGAGTTACCCGCAACATCCTCTGCGCCTTCGCCTACTGCAACAATGCTATCAAGCGTTGGCGAAGTGGCAAGCGCAGCTCGATCTGCTGCCTCAATTAACCAAAGCTAAACTCATCACCAATGCCGAAGCCCAGCAACTCGAACTGACCGCGCAAGCGGCAATTGTGCATGAGGTGGCCAGCCAACAAGGTCGTGACGGGTTAGTACAATATTGGTCGAAAATGCCCAGTAAGCTTAAAACTGACCCCGATTTGCTCGCGAGCGTGATCCCTATGTTCATTCAGTATCAAGCGGATGATCAAGCATTTTCAATACTCAAACCATGTTTGAATAAACACAACCTGCCAGCGCTGTATGCGCTGCTGCCACAACTCAATCTTAGCGATCGCCAGCCGCTGATCCGCTTATTGCAACAGGCTCTACAGCGTGACCAGCATAATGCGCCAGCGCACAGCGCACTTGGCCAGCTGTATTTGCGTGAAGCACAGTGGGCTGATGCACAGCACCATCTGGAGCAAGCGCTATCACTACGCTGCGATGTCTCCGACTACGCTTATTTGGCAGAAGCATTGGATCAGCAAACCTTAACCCGCGCCGCACATGATGTGGCACGCAAGGCGCTTTCCTTGCTCAAATAGCTTAAGTTCAAGATAACGTGAGTTAAAACTACTCAGGCCACGGTATTCCGTGGCCCGAATGGTTATGAGAGATTAGTGAAGAGAATAAAGCGACGGATAGAGGGTTAAATCACCCGTGAAAACTGCTGCTGCCGTGCCCGTTCACGCAGATATTTATCAAAACACATGCAGATATTACGGATCAGTAAACGCCCGCGCAGCGTCACTTCAATCATCTGTTCATCCACCGTCACTAATTGATCGTCAATAAAGGTCTGCAACAGTGCCAAATCTTGTCGAAAATAGTGGTTAAAACGCAGATTAAACTGACGCTCAAGCGCAGTTTTATCCAGCTTAAAGTTACAAATCAGCTGCTTAATCACTTCACGACGCAGTAAATCATCCTGATCGAGAGCCACGCCTTTCCACAGCGCATGGCGCATTTCGTCCACTTGTGCGTAGTATTTTTTCAGCTCTTTTTGGTTCTGAGCGTAAACGTCACCAACCATGGAGATCGCCGAAACACCAAAACCGACTAAATCACACTCGCCTTGAGTGGTATAGCCCTGAAAATTGCGGTGTAAAATGCCATTACGCTGAGCAATGGCCAATTCATCATCTGGCAGGGCAAAATGGTCCATACCAATGAACTGATAGCCAGCATCGGTCAAAGTAGCAATCGTCTGCTGCAAAATCGCCAACTTCTCTTGCGCTGCGGGCAAATCGCTCTCTTTAATTTTACGCTGCGCCGCAAACAGTTGCGGCATATGTGCATAATTAAAGACCGACAAACGCCCCGGGCGCATAGTCAATACTTGCTGTAGTGTCTTGGCAAAACTGGCCGCGGTTTGCAGCGGTAAGCCATAAATCAAATCCAGATTGGTCGAGTGAAAACCTAACTGTTTAGCCCGCTCAACTAAGGCAAAAATGAACTGCTCATCTTGCTCACGGTTAACCAGCTTTTGCACTTGTTTATCAAAATCTTGCACCCCAATACTGACTCGATTAAAGCCCTCTTGGCGCAGGTGATCCAGCACCTCTAATGCAATCTCTCGCGGATCGATTTCAATGCTGATCTCGGCCTGCTCAGCAAAATGAAATTCGCTGCGTAGCAGCGTCATCAAACGACTGATTTGCGAGTGGGTTAAGAAAGTCGGCGTGCCACCACCAAAATGCAGTTGAGTCACGTTGCGACCCTGCAACAAAGAGGCGCGCTGGCGAATCTCCTGCTCCAACGCATCAAGATATTGATCCGCTTTGTGCGAATGACGGGTGATCACCTTATTGCAACCACAGTAATAGCAGAGCTGATGGCAAAACGGGATATGAATATATAACGACAATGGCCGCTCAGGGTACTGAGTACAAGCCATATCAAAATCAGCGATGGTAAAGGCTTCGTGAAACTCAACCGCCGTCGGGTATGATGTGTAGCGTGGACCGGAGTAGTTGTACTTATCCAAAATAGCCTGATCCCATACGATCTGTTGGCTGGGTACGACATACGACGACATAGTGAAACGTTCCGTTTTGCTCAATGGTTGGCCGATTATTGTGCCACACGACCTCGCTCGACGCCGGGTGACACAATAAGATTTGCTAACAAAATATCCGATTCTGCTAGCGCGATCACTCACCCTTTAGGGTTAGTTTCACACCATCTGCACCAAGATTTGTTTATTCAGCGGCTGAATGCGCTGTTTGAGATCGCCAAGCTCTGCGATGATCGCATCCTGCAAACGACTTTCCGCCTTTTTACGCGCCAGATTGTGTTGCATCCGCTGAGGCTTGGGCAACTGCTGACGCGCTTCGCCGCGTGGCATCTCTTTGACCAAATGATACAGCTCACTCAGCGCCGGATAATCTTGTTCAACATCAACTCGCGATTCGCCTTGCAGGTAAGTCATCAAGCTGTAAATCCGGATGCTGACTTCCGACAAATCACACTGACCTTGCATTCCGGCAGAGCAGAGAATCGCCACACTGTCAAAAATGTTGGCATTACGCTTGTCAATCGCGAGCTGTTGATGTTGGCGCTGCAAAGTTTGCTGTACCTTCACCTGCCATAGCAAATAGGCTGCGTAACTGGCGAGCGCCACCACAATTGCGCCCGCGACGCTAACCAGTAGCATTGCGTTCATCAGCGCTCCTTAGTCTTGGTATTTATCAACGTCCAACTGTTCAAACTCGGCCAGCAGATCATCTTCCGTTTTATGCTTTTTGCTTGGTTGCACAACCGGAGCGGGAGCGGGCTCATCATCGAGCAGGCCGAGTTGATCCATCAGCATTTCAATCCGATCGAGTTTCTCATCCACGTATTTCTGCAAACCAGTACCCAATTTTTCGCCATTATCAAGCCGGTCGAGCAGTACGTTAAGTTGTGCATCTTTTTCTAATAATGCCAGCTCTTGCTCTGCCGCCAATTTGCGCTCTTGCTTATTGAGCTTTTTCGGTGCTTGCACAATCAATGGAATTTTTTTCTGGCTGCCTAAACGTGGATCGCGCTGCTGCGCCGCTTGACGCATTTGGCTTGCACTGCCTTCAGAATGGCGGCTACCAGACTTTAAGCCTTTACGTTTTTTCATTTTTTTACGCAGGCGGCTTTCCAATTCGGATTCGCTGCGTGTACGCATTACCACCAGTTGATCGTTACTGTTGGTACCCGGTTTTCTCGATTTCTTTGAACGGCTCATTACTGGGCTTTCCTCAGTAAAATTACATCATTACCAATAAATTCAAGTTCGAGCTTATCCCGCTCGGCCAGATACTGAAACGTGGCACGACTAAAAAAGATCACATGGGTGAGATCATTTTTATAGTGCCAACCAGCAAATGCGTCTAAGTCTTTGACCATTTTCGTCATCAGACCAATCCAGCCGCCTGGCTTAACTAAATTTAACCATTGCTGCCACACGCGGTGCGGATCATGCAGATGCTCAATCACCTCGGTCGCAGTCATAAAATCATATTGGCGGTGCAACACCGCCGTATCAGGATGATAGAAAATGTCGTACAGCGCGATACGATGGCCGGCCTCTTCTAACATCAAGGATAAGGTTGGACCTGGGCCACAGCCAAAATCTAACCCTTCCGATTGGGGAGGGACTCGCTCCAGCATTGGCGCGGCAACTCGTGACAAAAAACGCCGATAACCTAAATCGGTTGGCGTATTCTGATGTAAATCATAGAAGCTTTTTTCACGCTCGGCACTTAATCGCTGCGCAGGATCGACATACACCAGCGCACACTGTTGACATTGAAAATAGCGGCGCTGCGGATCGCTAAAATAAGCTTGGCTGTTTTCACTGTGACATAACGGGCATGAATGCATGCTGACCTCCTCCAACGGGATGCGCAACATACCAGAAACTGCCCATAGAGTGGAGTATAAAAGGCGATTTTCTCATCAACCTAACCAAAAAACACCGCATACACTCGCCGAATAAGTCGCTCGCGACCACTTAACCGGCAAAAGTGACCGACCTTATTTTTGACTGGCGCGACTCAATCGGCGCTAGATGCGGATCAGTGCAAGCCACCAACGTATTGCGACAGAGTATCGATATCCGCATCGGTCAGTTTATGTGCAATGTCACGCATCATCTCATTCATATCATTACTGCGTGTGCTGGCACGAAATTTCTGTAACTGAGCCTTAATATAGTCGGCGTGTTGCCCTGAAATTTTTGGAAACCCAGAGAGCTCACTGCCATTGCCACGCGGACCATGACACGCGATACAAGCCGTTAAACTGCGTGACGCATCACCGGCGCTATACAGCACTCGGCCTTGCTCGACTACCTCTGGCGGCGTGGTGTTCGATGAAATGGGTAAAGAAGAGAAATAAGCGGCTAAATCAGCGATATCTTGCTCGCTCAATGGCATCGCCATCGCACTCATCACCGGATCGTAGCGACCTTGTTGGCCGCCACTGCTTGCCCCAAGCTTGAGATCGGTAAGTTGTTTATGCAGGTATTTTTGATGCTGGCCCGCCAATTTGGGATAGTTGGCGAGTTGGCTATTACCATCACTACCATGACAAGCGGCACAGGTGATCGATTTCGCTTTACCCGCTTCGATATCCGCTTGAGCCCACACCGAGCCGCTGGCGAAAACCATTATAATGAGGGCTAATTTATTCATGACATTCCATTTATAATTATCAAGCTTCCAATACCACTCAGGGCCACCTCTCATGGTATAATCGGCGACCACATGCCAAGCACAGTTATTTTACACAATTTCACAAAAAAGTAATTAATCGACTACACAAAGTCGAGATGGAGTTAACATAGTGAGCGTAAAAATTCATTACCAAAACACGCATTTCATTACCAGTGCGCCAGATATTCGCCATCTTCCTGAAGATGAAGGTATCGAAATTGCGTTTGCAGGACGCTCGAATGCTGGTAAGTCAAGTTCCCTCAATCGCCTGACCAATCAGAAAAACTTGGCGAAAACCAGTAAAACTCCAGGTCGGACTCAGTTGATTAACCTGTTTAAAGTCACTGAAGGTTGCCATATCGTTGATTTACCGGGCTATGGTTTTGCACAAGTTCCGCTAGAGATGAAACTCAAATGGCAACGAGCGCTGGGTGAATATTTGCAAAAACGCCGCTGCCTAAAAGGCCTAGTGGTGCTGATGGATATTCGCCATCCAATGAAAGATCTCGATCAGCAACTGATCGTCTGGGCCATTGAGTGCGGCATTCCAGTGCAAGTGATGCTGACCAAAGCCGATAAACTGAAAAGTGGCGCACGCAAAGCGCAAGTGCAGAAAGTGCGTGAAGATGCAGCTAAATTAGGTGGCGATGTGCAGGTCGATGCTTTCTCGTCATTAAATGGAATTGGGGTCGATGTACTGCGCGCCAAACTCGATCAATGGTACGCGCCGATGTTGGCGGCTCTAGCGCCTATGCCGCAAGATGAGCCTTGTGCGCCAAGCGAACAATAAGTTAACCAACTGATGATTAACCTCGCCATCGCGAGGTTTTTTTATCTCGGCAAGATTAGATTTTGATCGCGATCGGTCTGGCACCAGCGATAACCACGCCATCACCCAGACTCGCAAGCGAAAAACAAAGTCCCCACCAGCTTGGTGGGGCAACGGGAGAGAAAACAGTCGTTATTATTATCTGCCAAGCATTCCGCAAAAATCTGCGTTTTTCAAGTCAGCATCCATCGAATTAAAACTAGCGTTCAAAAAAATAATCTTATTGATATTCAATAGATTGAATTAAAAATCAGGGTAATTATCGTGTTTTTAGCGACTTGATTTCTATTTAGAAATAATCAAAGTGTGAATGGTGTTTAATTACACAATCGACCGGAGATGATGGCCTCGCCAGCGCTTACCCCAAGATGGCAGAGCACGCTAAATGCCACCGTAAAGCCAGCCAGCTAGGGGCTATAAAAGTTAAATTGCGCCCAATAAAAAACGCCCCAGTCAAATGGTGACTGGGGCGGCTGAATCAGCCTAATCCAATAACGTGAAACAAAAGGTCTGAAAGATAGAACATCTTACCTCTGTACCCTACGCGAGTTAATGTACAACAATTGATCAGGATTGAAAATATTTTTTGTAGTTAATTTTCATGAATTTTTCATTAAGCAACATAACAAACTGAACTCAGTATGATTTTTTCAGTACAAAAAAAAGCCAGCGAACTGGCGCTGGCTGAGATAATCGCTATTTTTTGCTGATAGTTTAAGCTAGTGGGCTTGATCCCAGTTATCGCCATGCCCAGCATCGGCAACGAGAGGCACATCCAGATCCGCCGCCGCTTCCATCAATTGTTGTACTTTACTTTCAATTTCGAATAAAGATGACTCTTCAACCTCAAATACCAATTCATCGTGCACTTGCATCAGTAATTTGACCCGCCCTGCGCCTTGTTGCTCAATCCACTCAGCAACTAACAACATGGCTTTTTTAATGATGTCAGCGGCGGTGCCTTGCATCGGCGCATTGATCGCCGCACGCTCAGCTGCTTTACGCCGCATGGCATTACGTGAAGTAATTTCTGGCAGGTGTAAACGGCGACCAAAAATGGTTTCGACATAACCCAGCTCTGCCGCGCGGCGACGCGTCTCTTCCATATACTGCATCACACCCGGATAACGTTCGAAATATTTATCCATGTACTGCTGTGCTTCACTGCGTGCAATGCCCAGTTGTTTCGCCAACCCAAAGGCGCTCATTCCGTAAATCAAACCAAAGTTGACCGCTTTGGCCCGGCGGCGCTGCTCGCTGCTCACTTGCTCAATCGGCACGCCAATGATTTCCGCTGCGGTGGCAGCATGAATATCTAGCCCAGAGCGGAACGCGTTGAGTAACGCTTGATCGCCCGACAGATGTGCCATGATGCGCAGCTCGATTTGCGAGTAGTCAACCGCCATGATTTTCCAACCATGAGGAGCAACAAACGCTTGGCGAATACGGCGTCCTTGTTCATTGCGCACGGGAATATTTTGTAAATTGGGATCCGTCGAAGAAAGACGCCCGGTCGCGGTCACCGCTTGATGGTAGGAAGTATGCACGCGCCCAGTACTTGGGTTGATCATCTTCGGCAGCTTATCGGTATAGGTCGATTTGAGCTTGGCCAAACCGCGGTACTCAATCAGCACTTTCGGCAGTGGGTAATCGAGCGCCAACTCTTGCAGCACCTCTTCATTGGTAGAAGGGGTACCGGACGGCGTTTTTTGCAGCACAGGCAATTTCATCTGTTCAAATAAGATGGTTTGCAGTTGCTTGGGTGAGCTGAGGTTGAATGGCTGACCAGCCAATTGATACGCTTGTTGTTCTAACTCATCAAGACGTAGCGCAATTTCTTGTGATTGAGCGCTGAGCAACATCTCATCAATCATCACCCCAGTGCGCTCAATGCGTGACAATACTGGCACCAACGGCATTTCGATGTCACGGTACACTTGTAAGAGTTTACTGTCTTGGTCAATCAGTTGGCTGATCCGCTGATGTAAACGCAAGGTCACATCGGCATCTTCCGCGGCATACTGCGCGGCTTCTGGTAAAGCAATTTGATTAAAGGTGAGTTGGTTCTTGCCTTTACCCGCCACCTGTTCAAACGAGATACAGCTGTGCTGTAAAAAGCGCAGCGCTAAACTATCCATATCATGTTTGCCGCCCACGCTGTTATACACGTAGGATTGCAACATAGTATCGTGGTGAATACCGCGCAGCTCAACGCCGTAACGAGCCATCACACTCGCATCGTATTTGAGGTTTTGGCCAACTTTGGCTTTATTAGCATCTTCGAGCAACGGTTTAAGCTGAGCGATCACCCAAGCGCGATCCAACTGCTGCGGCGCATCTAGATAATCGTGCGCGACAGGTAGATAAGCCGCCTCACCTTCTGCGACCGCAAACGACATCCCCACTAAGTTGGCCACCATATAATCAAGGCTGTCGGTTTCGGTATCAAAAGCAAACAGCTCGGCTTGTTGTAACTTTGCTAGCCAATGCTGGAAATCTTGCTCATTGAGGATGGTTTGATACTGGCTACGATCGATGTGTGCCGCTGGACTTTCAACCAGCGCCGCCGCACCGCTTGGCGCACTGGCACTCGCCGCTCGGTTCTGCTCATCGGCAACAACGATCCCTGTGCCACCATCAAGCAGCTCACTCAACCAAGCTTTAAAGGCCATTTGTCCATAAAGAGCGATCAAGGCATCACGATCTGGCGTTTGCTTTAGCAGAGTTTGCGCAGATTCCTCAAGCTCGACATCACATTTGATGGTCGCCAGTTGATAAGAGAGCTCGGCATTGTCACGGTTTTCTTGCAGTTTTTGCGCCATGGTTTTTGAACCGCGAAAACCTAATCCGGCAATCTGATCTAAGTTGGCATACAGGGCCTCTAAACCACCAATGCCTTGTAAAAGCGCGGTCGCCGTTTTATCCCCCACCCCAGGCACACCGGGAATGTTATCGACTTTGTCGCCCATCAGCGCGAGGTAATCAATGATCAATTCTGGTGGAATGCCAAATTTTTCAATCACGCCATCACGATCCAGCACTACATTGGTCATAGTGTTGATCAGGGTGACGTTATCATCCACCAGTTGCGCCATATCTTTATCGCCAGTACTGATCAACACTGGCATCCCCGCTTGTGAGGCTTGTCGAGCTAACGTGCCGATCACATCATCTGCCTCAACGCCTTCAATCGCGATCAGTGGTAAGCCCATCGCACGAATCACTTGATGCAGGGGCTCAACCTGACAACGTAGCTCATCGGGCATCGGCGGACGATTGGCCTTATATTGGTCATACAAATCATCACGAAAGGTTTTACCTTTGGCATCAAAAATCACCGCCATGCGATCAGATGCAAACTGGCGCATCATACTGCGGATCATGTTTACCACCCCGTAAATGGCATTCGTTGGGATCTCACCATTACTCATGGTGCCAGGGTAAGCATGAAATGCACGATAGAGGTAAGAGGAACCGTCGATCAAAATCAGCGGATTGTCAGGTATACGAGCCATAGAAGGATTATCCAAACGTGAGTAAATGCGCCTAGGATGCCACGACTGCTGTTTGGATACCATTTTTGATTAATTCTGGGGATATTCTCGGTTGTACTCTCGCTGGACACACTGTGGATAAGTCTGTTTATAGAATTTTTCACACCGATTAAAATTCGAGAAAAACCGCGTGCAAATAAAACACAACTAAATGTTTTTAAACAATAAAAAAATGGATCAGCCACGCGAGAAATGATCTTTTTCAGATCGTCAATTGTGGAAAAGACACTCGCTGCCCTTTTGCTCATACCATTTCACACCAATAAACTACGGTGGATGATTGCCACTCAAACACTCATTTGTCCACTTGATGTGGGAGAAATAACCGAGGTCAGTGGATAACTAAATCGGCACGATGCAATAAAGAAAAAGCGACACCGGAAGATGTCGCCTAGCAAAGATGGTTAAAGCTAAATTGTAAATCCACTTTACCAATAAGCTAAAAATTACACTGGAAGCAATGTGAGCAATGTCGTGTCAAAAAGAACAGCTGCCAATTCGGTCGTTACATCACGCCACATCGATGCCTCGATTGTGGGTAACTTAACATCCTTGTGAACTGTTGCTAGCTCCCTAAGACACAGTTAATAATAATAGTTCTCATTTGACAGTCAATAGCTAAATGATAAGAGATCTCATTTATTTTTAAGCACTTTGCCAAAATGGATCCGACTTTCTAACACTGGCGATTTTTTTTCATAATCTTCAATTAGATAGTTATTTTTAATCAATAGACGCAACATCGCCGGAAACTGGTTACGCGATTTAACGGTGATGCGTTGATAGCCTTGCTGCACTGCCCACGCTTCTTGCGCCTCCAATAAGCGCTGTGCCACGCCACAGCCTCGTGCCGCAGGATCAACACCACCAAACCAGCTATAAAAGGTTTCACTATCGAGCGCGTAGCCAATTTTGAACCCAACTAATTGATCCTGTTGTTGCGCCACCAAGACTAAACTTGGCTTATCAGCCAACCTCGCTTGTAAGCTCTGCTCATTTTCAGACTGGGCAAATTCGCTGATTTTTGCCACGATTTGCACCACTTCCACTAAAGTCCCTACCCTTACTAACATAATGTTCTCTTATATCGTCACCGCTGACACGGCAGTTGGCAGCAGGCAGTAAAAAGGCTGACTTGCGTCAGCCTGATGATCGGTCGCTTAAAACACCTATTTTAAATCAAAATCTGCCAGCAAAAGCGTTCAATACAGAGTGTAAATCAAGCCTCTGTGCACAACCGAATTTAAGCCTTTATTGTTTGGTAAGAGATTGTGCCGCTTGAGCATTCTCTTCGGCTAACCACTCCGCAACCTGCTTGGCAAAATAGGTCAAAATGCCATCGGCACCTGCGCGTTTAAAGCAGAGTAACGATTCCAACACCGTTTCACGCTCTTTCAACCAACCGTTGAGGATCGCCGCTTTATGCATCGCATACTCACCGGACACTTGGTAAGCAAAAGTCGGCACTTGCAGCTCAGTTTTGACTCGGCGCACCACATCCAAATAGGGCATGCCCGGCTTAACCATCACCATATCCGCACCTTCGCTGATATCGAGTGCAACTTCGTGCAAAGCTTCGTCCGAATTAGCCGGATCCATTTGGTAGTTTTTCTTGTTACCACCTTTTAAATTGGCCGATGAACCGACCGCATCACGGAAAGGACCATAGTAATTAGACGCATACTTGGCCGAATACGCCATGATTTGGGTATGGATATAGCCCGCCTCTTCCAAGGCCTGACGAATGCGCCCAATTCGGCCATCCATCATGTCAGAAGGCGCAATCACATCCGCTCCAGCCTGTGCATGGGACAATGCTTGTTTGATCAGCACTTCGGTGGTTTCATCATTGAGCACATAGCCTTGATCATCAATGATGCCGTCTTGGCCGTGGGTGGTAAACGGATCCAACGCGACATCGGTGATCACACCGATTTGTGGTACATGCTCTTTCAAAGCACGCACCGCGCGCTGCACTAAACCCTCAGGATTATAAGCTTCTGTGGCACACAAGCTTTTAGCATCTTGATTGACCACCGGAAACAGCGCAATCGCGGGCACACCAAGATTGGCGAGGTATTGCGCTTCTTCAAGCATTAAATCAATCGACAAACGCTCGACGCCCGGCATAGAATCGACTTTCTCGCGACGATCTTTACCCATCAAAATAAACATCGGGTAAATCAGATCGCTGACCGATAACTGGTTTTCTGCCACCAGACGACGGCTAAAATCATGTTTGCGCAGACGGCGCAAACGACGTCCGGGAAATTGACCTTGCATGGATACCGACACTCGACTCTCCTTCTTATGTTATCTGTGCCTCAAAAATCAGCCACAGAGGGAAGTGTTGGGCAAAATCATATCACTCTCTACCTCGCATGCCAGTGCTCGGCCAACAAAAAGCCAAAAATGACCTTGAGCTCACACTCACGTATACTCGCCACATCACCCAGCACTTGAGATGAAACCATGATTGATAGCCACGCCCACGTTTATGCCAGCGAATTTGATCACGATCGTGATGAGGTGATCGCCCGTGCGCGACAAGCCGGGGTGGAAAAAATTCTAATGCCGAATATCGATCTGGCCTCACTCGTCCCAATGCTCGCCACCGAACAGGCCTACCCTGATCTTTGCCATTCGATGCTCGGTTTACACCCTTGCTATGTCGATGCCAATGTACAGCAAACCTTAACGACCCTTTATCAGTGGTTTGCTCGCCACTCTTTTATTGCGGTAGGTGAAATTGGTATTGATCTGTATTGGGATAAAACCTTCCAAGCCGAGCAAGAAATGGCGTTTTTAACTCAACTCGGCTGGGCAAAAGAGTGGGATTTACCGGTGGTGATTCATACCCGTGATTCTCTAGCGCAAACCTTAGCGCTGCTCAAACAGGCACAAGATGGTCGCTTACGCGGCGTTTTTCACTGCTTTGGCGGCAGTGTCGAGGACGCAAAAGCGATCAATGATCTGGGTTTTCATCTCGGGATTGGCGGTGTAAGCACCTTTAAAAACAGCGGCATGGATCAAGTGATCCCACAGCTCGATCTCAATTATGTAATTTTAGAAACTGACTGCCCTTATTTAGCACCCGCTCCGCACCGTGGTAAACGTAACGAACCGATGTTTACAGGTTTGATTGCCGAGAAAATTGCCCAGCTACGCGGGCTAAGCGTAACCGAGCTCAAGCAAATAACCACCGCCAACGCAAACTCGCTCTTTAATTTAACTCGATGAAACTTAGCCACCAGTCACCGACGACAGATGCTCAATTTGGCCATATGCTCGGTGACAAGTGGCCATGTGAATAACCCCATCCTACTTTTTCAGATCGTGATATCGACAAACCGAAGCTTAAGCGCATGATCCCTCGATCTCTGCGCAGATGAAGATTGGGATCTTGTTGCGCAAATTATCTGTGGATAAGTCTGTGATGTATTTATTTATACCGTGTCATCAAACCGCCTATTTCAAGGCTTGGTTGGCCGAGATCGATTGGGGATACTTTTCTATTTACTCACAGAAAAATCAGGATCATCGCTACATATTGTGGATCAAAACTGATTAAACCACTTTATCAACGCAATCCACAGAATTACCCACAGGTGTGCTGATTTTAACCAGCCATCGATAACCTTACTGGTGACGAGTACTTGTTCAAGCCTGAATAGGTTACACTCACACCATGATTTGTATGTTTATGAGAGCACGGCTATGTCTGCATTTTTACACATTGATGTTCAAGCCGCCCAAGCGATGCTTGAGCGCGGCCAAGCCCGACTGGTCGATATTCGCGATGGGCAATCTTTCCAACAGGCGCACGCGCAAAGTGCTTTTCATCTGACCAATCAATCGGTGATCCAATTAATGGCACAAGTGGAGTTTGAACAACCGATTTTAGTGATGTGTTACCACGGCAATAGTAGCCAAGGCGCGGCCCAATATCTGGTCAACCAAGGATTTGAACAAGTGTACAGCGTCGATGGCGGCTTTGAGGCTTGGCAACGCGCCAATCTCCCCACTGAAGCGAGTTAGCCAGCATGCATCTACTGATCAGCTTACATAATCCGCGCGCCGCGCAAGCGTTTATTGATTACATGGCAGCCCAGCACATCGAAATCCAGATCACACCAGTGGCCAACGATCGGCTGACACTGTGGGTAACCCGCGAACAAGACTTTGCCGCTGCACAGGCAGAATTGCAGCTCTTTTTACACAATCCGACGGCGAAAAAATATCAAGCCGCTTCATGGCAACTTGCCAATCCACAACGCGCGCAATTTTCTTACGTGTCACCTAATTTATTCAGCCTAATTAAGGCGAAAGCCGGTGGCTTTACCTTGTTGATCATGGCTCTGTGTTTGGTGATATTTACCCTGCAAAGCTTTGGCTCCGGTCAGGCAGTATTTAACGCGCTGCACTTTCCAGCCCAAGCCAGCCAACAGTGGCAAGTTTGGCGCTGGGTCAGTCATGCAGTTCTGCATTTTTCCGTGCTGCACATTGCCTTCAATTTGCTATGGTGGTGGCAATTGGGGGGCGATATTGAGCAGCGTCTTGGCAGCTTAAAGCTAATCAAACTGTTTGTGATCGCGGCTATCGTTTCCGGTACAGGACAATATTGGGTGGAAGGGGCCAACTTTGGTGGCCTATCTGGCGTGGTGTATGCCTTAGTCGGCTATTTGTGGGTTATTGGCCAACGTGCACCGCAACTGGGTTTATCAATACCTCGTCCACTGTTCGGCTTTATGTTGGCTTGGTTGGTGTTGGGATTTGTGCAACCTTTTCTCGCCATTGCCAACACGGCCCATTTAGCCGGATTAATCAGTGGCGTAGTCGTGGCATGGTTTGAGAGTCAACGCACGGCATAGGGTTAACTCTCAACCACCCACCGCAAAGTGCTTGCGAACAATCCAATCTAGCCAGTAAAACGGCGACTGGCTATTGGTAGATATACTTGGTAAACAGCAAATCGGCGATGATGGTGCGCCCAACTTCGGGTAATAAAATATTGTTCAAACGGCCCACCAACGACTTACGCAGATCTTCACGCCCGGCCAGAGATTTAATGGTATCTTCGGTTTGTTTACCGAGCAGCTCTACCACCGCATCACGGATCAAAGGTTGATGGCGATCGATAATCGGCAAATCCGCCGCATTGGCCACCATAATGTCAATCCGGACTTGGATATAACCTAATTTGTTGCCTTTAGTAAAAAAATTGGTGGTCAAATCTGGCTCTAAGGTGAAATAACCGAGTTGAGGGATGGTGTTGCTAGGCTGCTGCGCAACACTGGCAAAAGACAACATGCAGCTTAAAGCCAGCATAATTTGGATTAAGTAACGTTTTGGCATCTTAGTATCTGCTCTTTATTCTGTTCGCCATACTCGAACCTGCGGAGTCTTGTTACAATAGAGCATCCATTGCGTAAATAAAATGCTTTCCGTGTTCGAACTCTTTGATTTGGAATCAAAACCTGAGCTTTATTGTATACCCAAACCGCTCAGAGTTGCAGATAGAAATGGATTTCAGATCAAGCGTCACATTGAATAAGAATATGAATCAAATAACTTCGCTCTATTTAGCCACACTCAAACAAGCGATCTGGCAGCCACCGGAGCATATTGAGTTTCCAAGTCATTTAGCCAAACAGTGGCTGCTTGAAGCCGGCTCATTATCACGTCGTATGGCCAATTCTTGTCATCAGTTGACGGTTGAAGTGCTGAATAACCAAATCATGCCAGCAACCTCACTGCAATCGGATGAACGGGCATTACTGGCACACGAGCAATACTTACTGCGTCAAGTCGTGATTAGCGGTGACCAGCAACCTTGGGTATTGGGGCATAGCATCATCCCGCATTCTTCGCTGCATCATCCGGAGTTTGATTTATCTCAGCAAGGTGACACGCCGCTCGGCTTAACTCTGTTTAGTGCTGAGCATGTTGAACGAGATGAATTGCAAGTGACTTGGCTCACCACGCCATCGGGGCCACTGTTAGCTCGACGTTCTCGTTTAGCAATCAATCACAAACCGATGCTGGTGAGCGAAGTGTTTCTCGCCAGCGCACCGATTTACGCTAAGGAGAGCGTGTTATGAACCAAGCGAAAGCCCGTGCATATTGGCAATTGATGCGAATGGATCGCCCGATTGGCTCACTATTGCTGCTATGGCCAACCTTGTGGGCGCTCTTTTTGGCGGCTGAAGGCTTACCGGATATGCGAGTGCTGAGCGTATTTGTCTGCGGGGTATTTTTAATGCGCTCTGCAGGCTGTGTGATCAATGACTACGCCGATCGTCATGTTGATGGCTATGTACAACGCACCCGCCAGCGGCCACTACCCGCAGGATTAGTCACTGCCAAGCAAGCGTTATGGCTGTTTGCCTTACTGGTGGTGAGTGCTTTTGGCTTAGTTTTAACCATGAATAGCCTGACGATCCAACTCTCGTGCATCGGTCTGCTCCTGGCTTTTATCTACCCATTTATGAAACGCTATACCCATCTGCCTCAGCTAGTGCTTGGCTTAGCGTTCAGTTGGTCGATTCCAATGGCGTGGGCAGCGCAAGCCAATGCCCTGCCTGCCTCGGTCTGGGCGCTGTTCTCGATCAACGTGCTGTGGACTATTGCTTACGATACACAATACGCGATGGTCGATAGAGAGGACGATATCAAAATTGGCATCAAATCGACGGCGATCTTATTTGGGCGTTGGGATAAACGCATTATCGGCTTACTGCAGCTAGCCAGCTTAGGGTTACTGGTCGCTTTAGGCCAAGCGCTGACACTCAGTTCTTACTATTACTGGGGGGTGCTGATCGCCGCGGGGCTGTTTGTCTATCAACAACATCTGATCCGTTACCGTGAGCGCAGCGCGTGCTTTCAAGCTTTTTTAAATAATAATTATGTGGGCATGGCGATCACGCTCGGCCTGTTACTCAGCGTCATCTATCCGTAATCCATCTACGCAATTCAAGCACGCTTGCCGCGGTCACCCAGGCAAGGCAACCAAAAAGGCATCACTAGGATGCCTTTGATTTTATTAGATAAGCGGCTTCAAGCTCGACTATTCATCCACCTGACACAAACTCTCTTGAATGGTCATGCGCACTTCTGGAGAGATCAGCGCGTACAGTTGCCGTGCCAATGGTTGAGCACTGGCCAACACACAGCGGCCGTGGCGATCTAAATAACCTTGCTGTTGTAGCGTGACAAACAGTGCCGCAAATACCCCTTTATCAAAAAATTCTGGCGCATTAATGCCGTGCAAACGCCCCAAGCGCTGTGCGACTTCTTGGCTTTTCTCTTCCAGCTCAGTTTTATCTAAATGCGGGCGGCTGACTAACAGATTCAGCGCAATCGCGTAGCGTTCAAGGGTTTCGGCAATGGTTTGTCCTAACAGCATTAACACTTGAGTCTGAGCTTGATTATGCGTCAAGACATCGCCTTGCATACTCACCAAGCCTTGACTGACCAGCTCTTGCACATAGCGCAGCACCCGATCGTTAAGCTCATCTTGCTCAAAACGCAAAAACAGCTCTTGTTTTAAGAACGGATAAATTTGCGCCACGGTGGATTGTATTTTCTCTAATGACACACTCGGCTGACGCAGCAGCAATTGCGCAATCAGAGAAGGCAGCGCCAGCAGATGGATAATGTTATTGCGATAATAGGTCATCAAGATCGATTGGTTGCGATCCAGTGAGATAATATCGCCCATGGTATCGGTTTCCACCACAAACTTATCCAACGATTCGGCATGCTCAACCAAGCGCTCTGCACTATCGACCGGTAGCGTTGAGGTCGCAGAATAAGGCACATTACGCAACAGCGATAAATAGCACTCAACCTGTTTGATCAGGTTATCCCGCGCCAAAGCTCGCTGACGAGAAGCCAGTAACGCGGTAGCACACAAGGTCATCGCATTCACGGCCGCCGCATCATTAATGTGAGTCATCATGCGCGTCGCCAATTGATTCACGGTTGGTGTCATCCACTGCGGCTTACTGGTGCCCATGGGATCAATATCTTGTGTCCACTGCGGCACTGCTTCATTTAAAAACTGGTTAAGTGGGATCGGCTCACCGAAGTTGACATAACCTTGGCCAAAATTGCGCAATTTACGCAAAGTGCGTAGCACTAAGCTGGCGTTTTCTTTCTCTTTGCGCTTACCACGCAGCTCTTTGGCATAGGTCCCCACTTCCATCACATGCTCATAGCCAATGTAGACGGGCACTAAAGTGACCGGACGATTTAGGCCACGCAACATGGCTTGAATGGTCATCGCCAACATCCCAGTTTTCGCCGGTAGCAAGCGTCCGGTGCGCGAACGGCCGCCTTCACTGAAATACTCAACCGAATACCCTTTGGCAAAGAGCTCGGCTAAGTATTCACGAAACAGCGTGGAATAAAGTGGTGCGCCTTTAAAACTGCGGCGGATAAAAAAGGCCCCACCGCGGCGGAAAATCGGTCCAGCGGGGAAAAAGTTCAGGTTAATCCCCGCCGCAATATGCGGAGGCACCATACCTTCATGGTAGAGCACATACGACAGCAGCAGATAATCCATATGGCTACGATGACAAGGCACATACACAATCTCATGCCCATCCTGCGCCAAACGGCGTACGGTCGCAGCATTATTGATATTCAGACCTTGGTAGATGCGATTCCACAACCAACCTAAAACGCGATCGCCTTTTTTCACCAGCGAATAGGAAAAATCCGCGGCAATTTCATCGAGCATGTCATGCGCGGCTTTGCGCGCTTTTTCAAGCGGGATCTGTTTTGCTTGCGCTTCATCGGCGATGGCTTTTTCAATCGCTGGCGAATTCATCAAGCGTGCGAATAACTGCGCGCGCTGCGGCAAATCCGGCCCAGAAGCGGCCAGTTTTTGGCGAGAAAAGTGAATGCGTGCCACGCGCGCCAGTTTATGCGCTATCGAGGCATCCGTACCATGAGTATCCGCCATATAACGCAAAGAGACCGCTGGGCTAAAGCGCACTAAACAGTCGCGACCAGCGGTCAGTACCGCTAGTGCTTTTTGCGCACCATTCAAGGTTTGCAAATAAGGACGCTCTTGTCCCTCTTTACCCGGCTTTCGTCCCCACAGCACAGTCGCTGGGATCACTTGTACATTCAGTTCACTGTCTAATTTATGCACAGACAGCAACTCAGAAAACAGCGTGATTGACTCATTCGGCACATGCTGATCACGACTGAGTAGCGTTGGACGCGAAGCAATAAACACATAGCGCTGGTAGGCTTGACCATTGAGCACCAGAGGCTCAAGAGGATCGGGCAACCCAGCTTGTTTAGCGTGAGTTTGTAGCGTCAGCAAATCCACATTCGAGCGAAACGGTAACGCGTAAATGATCGGTTGGTGGCGATCAATCGCCAGATCATGAATTGGATCAGACGGAATTGCAGTCCCTTTCACCAGTACCGACATCGGCAATTTCAGTAGTGAACGAGATAATAGGTGTCCTGAAGACATAGAGTTCAAAGCCTCAAGATTCTTGAAATAAGCTCGACTGTATGTACTCTGATGCGCTTAGCGTGAGGCGATACACTCGTGCAGTCTGGTTTTTTGCGCGCCAAGAATACCAGAAACTGGTCAAACCTTTTAATTTTATTGCTTAGATTGGCAGCATTTCTGATGCACAGTGGCCAACTGTCAAGACCAAGAGTGATGCATTTATGTGATTTTTCCGTGTGGTTAGCATCACTATCAGACAAAAAACCAGCAATTGGCTTGGCAATTTAACCGACACTGGATATACTCACAGTCAACTGTATAAAAAGACAGGTAACTCATGAAGCCGTTAACCCCTCGCCAACAACAAGTGTTTGATCTGATCAAAACCCAGATTGAGCAAACCGGAATGCCACCAACCCGCGCAGAAATTGCTAAAGAACTCGGTTTTCGTTCAGCGAATGCGGCGGAAGAGCACCTCAAAGCGCTAGCGCGTAAACAAGTGATTGAAATGGTGCCAGGAGCATCACGTGGGATCCGCATTCTCGTCGATCATGCCGCCAATCAAGAAGAGATAGAAAGCGGCCTGCCCTTAATCGGTCGAGTGGCGGCCGGAGAACCGATCCTCGCTCAAGAGCATGTCGAAACTCACTATCAGGTCGATCCCAACATGTTTCGCCCTCATGCCGACTTTCTGCTCCGCGTACATGGCGAAAGTATGAAAAATATCGGTATTCTTGATGGTGACCTCTTAGCGGTCCACAAAACTCAAGATGTGCGTAATGGTCAAGTCGTCGTGGCTCGAGTCGAAGATGATGTCACCGTAAAACGCTTTGAGCGCAAAGGCGCCAAAGTGCGACTGCATGCTGAAAACGAAGAATTCGCGCCAATTGAGGTCGACTTAACCGCACAATCATTGACCATTGAAGGTATTGCCGTCGGTGTGATTCGCAGCAGTGACTGGATGTAACAGCGTTAGGATCCCCACCATTAAATAATAATGCCCATGTGCCATTTTCAACCATGGCGATGGGCTTTTATCTCGCGGTATATCTCCATAAGTTAAGATCTATAACACTTCAAGTCCGCAGGCCACACCAATCACAATTGCCCCGATTAGCCACTCAGCATAGCTGATCTAACGGCGCTCAGTTACACTAACCGCCAATCTAGATTGAGGTTTGGGTGTGTCATTGATCTTGCAAACTCTGCAACAAAAAAGCGTCCATCGCCAAGTATTAGCGATCGCTTTACCTATGGTGTTATCAAATATTACCGTACCACTGCTTGGTTTAGTGGACGCGGCGGTGATTGGCCACCTCGAACATGCTTGGTACTTAGGTGGCGTGGCACTGGGCAGCACTATGATTGGCGTCACCTTTTGGTTGCTCGGCTTTCTGCGCATGTCGACAACCGGTCTCTCCGCCCAAGCCCATGGCGCTCAAAACCCACAGCAACTTGGGCAAGTATTACTGCAAAGCAGCGTGATCGCACTTGGTTTAGCCGCGCTCTTTTTACTGGTGCATCGCCCGATCGCTGAGCTGATTTTCCAATTCAGCACCGCCAGCCTGCCAGTCAAAACTCAAGCGGCAAACTATTTCTATCTTCGCGCTTGGAGCGCGCCAGCGGCACTGCTCAATTTGGTGTTGTTAGGCTGGTTACTCGGCACTCAAAATGCTCGTGTGCCAATGTGGATGGTGATCATCATTAACCTGACCAATATTGCGTTCGATCTCCTGTTGGTACTTGGCTTAGATTTAAAAGTTGAAGGCGCCGCGATGGCATCGGTGATCGCCGACTATACGGGTCTGATGTTTGGCCTGATGTTTGTCATTCGCTACTGGCGACAGCAACAGCTGCCTGCACCACTCAGCTTATTAACCACATTAGGTGCGCAACTATCACGTTTAGCCACCCTAAACCGAGATATTTTTCTGCGTTCACTCTGTCTGCAAGCAGTATTTAGCTTTATGACCTTTCAAGGTGCCGCCCTCGGCGATCAAACCGTGGCAGCCAATGCGGTCTTGATGAGTTTATTGATGATCATTTCCTACGGCATGGACGGATTTGCTTATGCGATGGAAGCGATGGTCGGCAAAGCGATAGGTGGCAAAGATAACCAGCAACTACGCGCTTCGATGATAGGTAGCACTTTTTGGGCGCTGCTGATCTGTGCACTACTTAGTCTACTTTTCTTTAGCTTGGGAACGCAGATCATTCAGATCATCACCAATATTCCCAGCGTACAAATCACTGCGGCTACCTATTTACCTTGGCTGGTGGCAATGCCGCTGATCTCCGTGTGGTGCTTTTTACTGGATGGGGTGTTTATTGGCGCGACCAAAGGGCGAGAAATGCGCAATAGCATGGCGATCGCGGCGGTGAGTTTTTTTGCGCTTTATTGGCTGAGTGCCGATCTCGGCAATCATGCGCTGTGGTTTGCCATGCTCAGCTTTATGGCGCTACGCGCTATCACCTTAGGCATCACGCTCTATCGCCAGTGGCGATCAGGAACTTGGTTGTGGCAGTAAAAAATCGGGGCACATTGTGTGCCCCATGCATGCCATAACCGCTGCCTGCTAATCCTCAGCTGAGGGGGGGGTGGCATTGTCTCGAGTATAAAATCTGGCAAAAAACAGCCCGACTTCAAATAACAAACACATCGGTATCGCCAGCAAGGTTTGCGAAATCATATCTGGTGGCGTCAAGAACATGCCCACCACAAACGCCCCAACGATAATGTATGGCCGTTTTTGCGACAGGCTACTTGGCGTGGTGGCACCGGTCCAACACAGTAAAATAATCGCCACCGGCACTTCAAAGGCAATCCCAAAGGCTAAAAACAGCGCCAACACAAAATCGAGATAGCTGGCAATATCGGTAGCGAACTCTACGCCACTTAAGGAAATCGCCGTGAAAAAACCGAACACTAATGGAAAAACCACAAAGTAAGCAAACGCGACCCCACAGTAAAACAGCAGTGAACTTGAAACCAACAGTGGAAAAATTAACCTCCGCTCATGCTTATACAATCCTGGCGCGACAAATGCCCAGACTTGATAAAGAATAAATGGCACTGAAATAAATACCGCGGCAATCAAGGTCAGTTTCAACGGGGTGAAAAACGGTGACGCCACATCGGTTGCGATCATCGTGGCCCCAGCCGGCAGCCTTTCCACTAGCGGTTTGGAGACAAATTGGTAAATCTCATTGGAAAAATAGATCAAACCAATAAACACCACCACCACCGCCGCAACGGCTTTCAGTAGACGATCACGCAATTCCAATAAATGGCTGATTAAAGGTTGGGGTTGTTCAACGGAAGACATGCAAACCTCATGTAGCAGATCAAAAAAGAGTTATCGCATCGAGGATAACTCTTTGTGAAGACAGTTTAGTTTGGGAAGACAATCGAGTCAGCGCACATCGCTTAATCGGTCTTGTTAACCGGCGCTGGCGCGACACTCTCAAGATGCGGATCCGGCTCAACAACCACATCCTTCTCACCACTCACAGAGTCGGATTGGGTGTCATTGGCTGATGGATCCGCATAAGGGCGCTGTACTTGCTGCGCGGCTTGCTTGAGTGATTCGACCGATTGTTGCAGCTCTGGCGATAAATTTTGCATCCCCATCTGCTCGGCTTTGCGCAGGTTTTCTTGCAGTTCCTGCACTTTCAACTCGCGCGCCAGCTCGTCTTTAACGCTATTAGCCATGCTTTTCGCCGTGGAGACAAACTTAGCAATGCTGCGAATCGCATGCGGTAATCGCTCCGGACCGAGCACCACCAGTGCCACAATCGCGATCAACACCAGCTCCCAAAAACCGACATCAAACACGATTTAAGCCTGCTCTTTGTCTTTTTTCACTTCAGCGGTCGCATTGGTTTGCGGCTGCTCAAGGTTTTTGGTTGCAAAATCAGCATCTTTCTGTTGATTGGCGGTTGTGGTGTTTGCTTCGTCTTCCGACATCGCTTTCTTAAAGCCTTTGACCGCACTACCTAAATCACCACCAATACCACGCAGTTTCTTGGTGCCAAACAGCAATACCACGATAACGGCGATGATAAGAAGTTGCCAAATACTGATACCACCCATTTTTTTTACCTCGGGTTATGTGAATAAATCTTCGAACACCACCAAGCGCGATTGCGCTACTGACGGTAAGCTCGCCAACTGAGCAGCCAACATAACGCGCCAAACGCTGCGCTACCGATAGCCAATAATTCTAACTGATTGGAGATCCATATCGCTGAGCATACGGCGAATGTTGCTCCAACACCAAATAAAAACTTCGCCGTTCCCTGCTGACGTTTTGATTGTCGATAGCCTTGATAAAAGCTCTCTAAACGCTGATTCAGATTACGACCTTGCTTTAAGCTGTCATACAATAATTCTGGCAGCTCAGGCATTTTTTCAAACCATAGTGGTGCCCGCTCTTTCAGCGTATGCCAAAAGGCTTGTGGCCCAACCTGATTGGCCATCCACTGTTCCAAAAATGGTTTAGCGGTTTGCCACAAGTCAAGTTGAGGATAGAGCTGACGCCCTAAACCTTCAACATACAACAGTGTTTTTTGCAGCAAAACCAACTGCGGTTGCACTTCCATATTGAAACGCCGCGCAGTGTTAAATAGATTAAGCAGCACATGACCAAACGAAATTTCACACAACGGCTTGGCAAAAATCGGCTCGCATACCATGCGGATCGCGACTTCAAACTCATCAACATTGGTATCCAGCGGAACCCAACCTGAATCGACATGCAACTGGGCCACTCGGCGATAGTCGCGATTGAAAAAAGCCAGAAAGTTTTCGGCCAGATAACGTTTATCTGCGCTATTGAGTGTACCCACGATGCCGCAATCCAAACCGATCCATTGCGGATTATCAGGATGTGCTGGATTGACGAACACATTGCCAGGATGCATATCAGCATGAAAAAAACTGTCGCGAAAAACTTGGGTGAAAAAAACCCTAACCCCGCGTTCAGCCAATAATTTCATATTGGTGCCATTGGCGTGCAATCTCGCCAAGTCAGAGACTTGGATGCCATATATTCGCTCAGAGACCATGACGGTTTGATTACAAAACTCGGTAAAGACTTCTGGTACATACAGCTCTTCACTGCCAGCAAAGTTGCGACGCAACTGAATCGCGTTAGCGGCTTCACGGCGTAAATCCAACTCGGCAAGCAAAGTTTGCTCATATTCGCGTACCACTTCAACCGGTTTTAAGCGGCGCGCCTGCGGCAATGCTTTCGCCACAATACGTGCCACGCGATACATCAGTTTGAGATCCGCATCGATTTGCCGATGAATATCGGGGCGGATCACTTTCAGCACCACATCGCGGCCATTACTTTTCAGCTTGGCGGTATGTACTTGAGCGATGGAAGCAGAGGCTAACGGTTTAAGATCAAACTCATCGAACCAGGTTTCCAGGGCTGCGCCCAGTTCTTGCTCCATCAGTTGTTTGGCTTGCAGGCCATCAAATGGGGCAACTTTGTCTTGCAGCATCGACAATGGATCGGCGATGTGTGGCGGGAACAGATCGCGCCGAGTTGACATCATTTGGCCAAACTTAATCCATACCGGACCCAGTTCTTGCAGTGCTAAACGTAAGCGCTCCCCCAACGGCAGCTCGCTATGCTGATTACGTAACCAGAATAGACATTTACGAACCAGCAGTGGCGTGCGCGTCAAATGATGGTTGGGCAACAACTCATCGAGGCCATATTCCAGTTGTACTTTGATTATGCGGTATAACCGTTTCAACTCTGCTGGTTTCATGCGGATCCCAATAACTGGCTGATGCGTGCTTCTAAGCGAGCGGTGTGACTGGTGAGCTCATCGACCTGATCACAAAAATAGGCAATTTCCAATGCGGGAGGGGCAATTCGCCACTCTTCGGTGAGTACTTGAGCCAAATGATGTTGAGATTGCGACGCTTGCCGTTTCAAAGTTTCAGCCATGCTTTTAACACTATGAACTAAGCTATGTGCCAGCACGTCACCGATCATGCGCGATAACCACTCTTCAATATCAGGCCGACAATCGCTGATCAGCGCTGCAAATTTTTGCGCCAATTGCAGATCACCTTCCAATTGCAATTGATCTTGCTTAATCAGTTGGGTGATATTTTCTTGCTCGCGCAGTTGCCGCAAAATCGAAAGATCGAACGCCAAATAGCAATCTGCTTGACCTTCAAAACCGGTCATTACATCAATTTGCTGACTGAATACAAAAGTCACCGTTTGCTGCAATTCACGCAGATGCAGTGAAATCACCTTACCTTTGAGACGTTGCCGTTGGCGGATTAAACCGGGATCGTCACTGATCAGCGTGTTGAGCGTCGTTTCAAGCAGCGCAGTGAGCAGCGGTGCGAGTGGCATGGTCGCAAGCAATGACATAGCAGCCCTTAAAATTTGTAACCACGATGCAGCGCCACAATGCCGCCGGTCAGGTTGTAATAGGTAGTTTGTTCAAAGCCAGCCTGTTCCATCATGCCTTGCAAAGTGTCTTGATCAGGATGCATGCGGATCGATTCGGCAAGGTAGCGATAACTGTCGGCATCGTTAGCGATCAATTGTCCCATCTTAGGCAGAATATGAAATGAGTAGGTATCGTAAAGTTTAGACAGCGGCTCTAAGATCGGCTTGGAAAATTCAAGCACCAACAAACGACCACCCGGTTTCAATACACGAAACATCGAGCGGAGCGCTTTATCTTTATCGGTCACGTTACGCAGACAGAAACTGATAGTGATACAGTCAAAATAGTTGTCCGGAAACGGTAACTCTTCCGCATTAGCCTGCACATAATGCACATTACCGACAATGCCACTGTCGCGCAGTTTATCGCGTCCCACATTCAGCATTGAGTTATTAATATCCGCAAGGATGACATGACCTTTATCACCGACGATACGTGAAAACTTAGCGGTTAAGTCACCCGTGCCACCACCTAGATCGAGAATGCGTTGTCCAGCACGCGCTCCAGAGCAATCAATGGTAAAGCGCTTCCATAAACGGTGAATACCACCCGACATCAAATCATTCATGATGTCGTACTTGGCCGCTACCGAATGAAATACTTGCGCGACTTTGTGGACTTTTTCGTCTTTAGGTACGGTAGTAAAACCAAAATGAGTGGTTTCTTGATAGTCTGGCTCAGTGTTTACGAGCACGTTGGTGTCGGTCATTGTTTTTCCTCTCTGGCCGTCATGGCAACGGCAACTGCGGGCAGTTAGTTTACTTTATCCTCAATCGGATGTCTTTCTACTAAAGGGGCATTTTCCATTTCCGCCGTGTGTTGCGCACGATCAATCAAAGGCTGGGCAATCGAGCGTTTGATCTCCACCCCAAGCTGCTTAAAACTTTCCGCTTGACGGATCGCGTTGCCACGCCCGGTGACCAACTTACTCATGGCTCCTTGATAGCTCTGATTGGCTTTATCTAGCGAGCCGCCCAGTGCTTGCATATCGTCAACAAATAAGCGCAATTTATCGTACAACTTGCTGGCTCGCTCTGCGATCACCTGAGCATTTTGATTTTGCCGCTCATTGCGCCATAGATTATCAATGGTGCGCAGTGCCACCAACAGAGTGGTTGGACTGACCAAAATAATGTTCTGCTCCAGCGCGTCTTTAACTAAGCTGGGATCGGCCTGAATCGCAACTTGGAACGCTGGCTCAACCGGAATAAACATCAGCACATAATCAAGGCTCTGAATGCCTTGCAACTGATGATAATCTTTTTGGCTTAAGCCACGAATATGGTTTCTCAGCGCAAGTAAGTGCTCACCTAAGGCGCTATCACGCTCACTATCGGTTTGCGCATGGAAGTAGCGCTCATAAGCCACCAAGGCCATTTTTGAATCAACCACCACTTGCTTATTTTGCGGCAGGTAAACAATCACATCCGGCTGATAGCGTTTACCGGCTTCGTTTTGTAAGCTGACTTGGGTTTGGTATTCATGGCCTTCACGTAGCCCAGATTCAGCCAGCACTCGCGCCAGCACCACCTCACCCCAGTTTCCTTGCTGCTTGTTATCGCCTTTTAATGCTTGGGTTAGGTTAAGCGCCTCTTGCGCCATCTGTTCATTGAGGCGCTGCAAGTTACGCAATTCATGCACTAAAGTATGGCGCTCTTTCGCTTCGTGATTAAAACTGTCATTGACCTGTTTTTTAAAGCCTTCTAACTGCTCTTTCAGTGGGGTCAACAAACCTTGCAGACTCTGGCGGTTTTGCTGATCAACGCTGATGGTTTTGTGCTCGAAGACTTGATTGGCTAACTGCTCAAACTGCTGCTTGAGGCGCTCTTCCGCGCGCTCCAGCAATTGCAATTTTTCTTGGCTTGCCAGCAACTGTTGTTGATGACGCGCTTCTTGTTCGCGTAATTGACTATCTAGTTCGGCATTAGCCGCACGCAACTGATTGAGTTGATCCGCATACTGCTGGCGCTCTAGCTTCACATCCTCGAAGTAACGCAGTTTTTCCAGCACCGCCATTAACTTGCCATGCAGCTGCTTTAGCTCAAACTCATTTTTATCACGTAGATTATCTAATTCATCTAACTCGTGCTGCGCATTAGCCAGTTGCTGGTTAAGCTGCTGCATCTGCTGGGCATGCCAACCGTTTTGTTGTTCAAGTTGCTGAGTCAGCAGTTGTGTTTTCAATTGATAACGCTGCTTCATCCACCAACCTGCGGCCATCCCAGCCGTGCTAGCACTCACTAACCCAGACCACAATGCGGTTTGATTTTCAAAAATCCATTGCATGTTGAACACTTACGGTGATTTATCTCGCTAACAAGGGTATTTCGACACTGGATAAATGTCCAGTTGGTTACGAATTTATTAACACCAAAGCAGCACAATCTACCCTAGCCTCAGCTTATCCAGCGAGCTTTAACTCGCATTTTACTTAAACCCACTGGCCCGCTACGTAGCCACTCGACCACGCCCATTGAAAGTTATAGCCGCCAAGCCAACCAGCGACATCCATCACTTCACCAACAAAGAACAGTCCTTTGACGGTTTTACACTCCATGGTTTTTGAAGAGAGACAATCGGTATCAACGCCACCTAACGTCACTTCGGCAGTGCGGTAACCTTCGGTGCCGTTTGGCACGATAGACCAGCTCTGCAAACGGCTTTGCACCACTTCCAACTCTTGCGGGGTATATTGTTTGAGTGGTTTATCGGCAAACATTTTTCGCTCAATCAACACTTCGACTAAGCGCTTAGGCAGCAGTTTGGAGAGGGTGTTTTTCAGGCTTTGATTTGGATGGTTTTGTTTCTCATCACGCAATAGCTGTGCTAAGTCAACTGAAGGTAACAAGTTAGTGGTAATAGTTTGACCCGGCTGCCAATAGGAAGAGATTTGTAGCACGGCAGGCCCGGATAAGCCGCGATGAGTAAACAGCAAAGCTTGTTTGAAGCTTTGGCCGCCTTGCGTGCTCATTTCGACGGGGATCGCAATTCCTGATAATGGCGCGAAATCTTGTTTATCTTGCACATGCAATGTAAACGGCACTAAACCGGCGCAGGTGCTGATCACTGGCAAGCCAAACTGCTCAGCAATTTTGTAGCCCAATGGAGTCGCGCCCAGCTTGGGCATCGACAAACCACCGGTTGCTACGACCAGCGAGCTGCATTGAATGGCTCCGAGTGTGGTTTGCAGCGCAAACCCCGATTCGATTTGGCTTATCGCACTAATCTCAACTTGATAATGCTGCTCAAGATTCGGTTGATTACATTCGCTCAGCAGCATATCAACGATCTGTTTCGCTGAATCTAAGCAAAATAACTGGCCATGTTCACGCTCTTCATAATCAATAGCATATTTACTGACTAGCGAAATGAAATCCCAGTTACTGTATTGGGAGAGTGCCGATTTCACAAAGTGTGGGTTTTGGCATACATAATTCGCTGCCGACACCTCATAGTTGGTAAAATTACAGCGACCACCGCCAGAAATGAGAATTTTTCGTCCCGGTTTTTTGGCATGATCGAGCAGTAACACTTGGCGGCCTCGCTGCGCTGCTTGCGCGGCACACATTAAACCTGCAGCACCAGCACCAATTATCACTACGTCAACTTTCTTGCTCATTACCGCTCTCTCATCCCATAAAAAAAGGATGTGCTGAGTGCACATCCTTACTCATTTTGGCGGTTATTGTAGCGGCAAACCACTACGATGCCAACGCGATACCAAGTGCGGTTTAACGCGGCAGGCTAAAGCATAAAGGCAACAACCGTTGTGAGCACCAGCAAAGAACCGGATAATACAAACAGTTCACGCACTCGATCACATTTACCAATAAACAGCGGATCATGATGATGATGATACTCGCGACTTTTCAGGTAATGATACAAACGCACCTGCTTAGTCATATTGCCATGAGTAGTAAAAAAACCGCGTCCATCGACTTGTTGATACAGTAGCGGATGCGCTTCACGCATGATGTAAAGCAACGAACGCAGCGCGGTAACATAACGCACCACATTAATTGCCGTAACACTCATAAGCGCCAATAGAATGGTATCTGCACCGATCATCTTTTCCTCCTTACACCTGGTGTTCAGCATGCCCGGAGTAAAAGATCACCACTTTAAGCTACCTCGTGGCTTATTTCACTCAGCAGGGACATCCATCACCGAAGATGGGCCTTTTTTCGCCAATGCTAAAAGATCTTTATCGATAAAGAACAGTGCCTTACCATCTTCACCGACCAGCTCTAGCTTATCTAAAATCCCTTTAAACAATTTCTCTTCCTCGTGCTGTTCAGCCACGTACCACTGCAGGAAGTTAAAGGTTGAGTAATCTTGGTTGCTAAACGCCACATGGGCCAGTTTGTTAATCTGTTGGGTGATCTTCTGTTCGTGTTGATAAGTCTCGCGAAACACCTCACCCAGTGAAGCGAAATCGTGGCGCGGTGCGGCGATGGCACCAAGAATGGGGAGCGCCCCAGTTTCGCTCACATAGGTAAACAAACGTTGCATGTGCTGCATTTCTTCCACGGCATGTGCACGCAAAAATGCAGCCGCACCGTCAAAGCCTTTGTCTTCACACCAAGCACTCATCTGTAAGTATAGATTGGATGAAAAAAATTCTAGGTTAATTTGCTGATTGAGATGCTCAACCATCGCTTGCGACAACATAAAAAGCTCCTAATTTACGCCGACTGTTTACACAAACTATAGCATGGCCACTGGCTATTGTAGTCGTTGCTCAAGCCAGCACGATCAAACTGAGATCGCTGCGACAAAAAATTACAGCCGCCAGTGCTACGCTGTATTAAGTCACCCGAACAGGAGCCTGAACAATGAGTTATCAACATCTTTTGGTCGCAGTCGATCTCTCTGAAGATAGCAAACTACTGGTTGAGAAAGCGGTGGCACTGGCCAAACCGCTTAATGCCGCCATTTCATTTATCCATATCGATGTAAACTATGCCGAGCTGTATACCGGTCTAATCGATATTAATTTGGCGGAAACCCAACACCATTCAATGGAGTCATCACTCACGCAATTACAAAGTCTGGCGCAGCATGCCGATTACCCGATCAAGCATACGTTAGTCGGCAGTGGTGATTTAAGTAATGAACTGTGTGAAACCATCAATGAATTTAATGTTGACCTGCTGGTGTGCGGCCATCATCAAGATTTCTGGAGCAAACTGCTCTCTTCCACGCGTCAATTGATCAATAGCTCACCGGTGGATATGTTGGTTGTACCACTCAACGACTGACGAACAGAAAAGACTCAGGTAGACTGCCATTTTCCATTCCTTTTATCGATGGCGTTATGGTTTATCTTTCTGCAGTCACCCTGTTATGGGCGTTTTCGTTTAGCCTGATCGGCGTTTATCTTGCTGGTCAGGTTGATGCTTGGTTTGCCGTTTGGATGCGTGTCGCGCTAGCTAGCCTAGTTTTTATTCCTTTCCTGCGTATTCAAGGCGTACCACGTGCCTTGATTGGCAAATTGATGGCGCTGGGTGGCATTCAGTTGGGCTTGATGTATTGCTTCTATTATCAATCTTTCTTGCTACTCTCCGTTCCGGAAGTACTACTGTTCACCGTATTCACACCGATTTATGTCACGCTGATTTATGATTTGCTCCATCGGCGTTTTTCACCCTGGTATCTACTAACCGCTTTGGTTGCGGTACTTGGCGCAGTGCTAATCAAATTCGCGGCAATTAGTCCGCACTTTTTCGCAGGTTTTCTGGTCGTGCAAGCCGCCAACCTTTGTTTTGCGATTGGCCAAGTCGGCTACAAATATGTGCTTGAACAGCAGCCGATCCGCCTGCCTCAACATAGCGTATTTGGCTATTTCTATCTGGGGGCTTTTGTCGTCGCCAGTGGTGCTCTGTTACTGTTTGGCAATGTAAAACAACTGCCTACCACTCAACTGCAATGGGGCATTTTGCTGTATTTGGGGCTAATTGCATCTGGACTGGGCTATTTTGCCTGGAATAAAGGCGCATGCATGGTCAATGCTGGAGCCTTAGCGATTATGAATAATGCTTTAGTGCCGGCAGGTTTGGTGGTCAATATTCTGATCTGGAATCGCGATGTAGATTTGCTGCGTCTTTCACTCGGTGGTGCAGTGATCTTAGCTTCGCTGTGGCTTAATGAAACTTGGGTAAAACGTCGTGTAGAGCGTGATTATCAACGCCAATACCCTCAATAATTGGAGCAATGCACAGGACCCAAACTCATCTCAGTTGAGCCTGTTCTTCAAACCATCACCACCACCACCGCCCAAGGAGGTGGTGATGGGATGGCAATAAAACATAGTGGATCAATGACAGCTTAGTGCATACCAGCGGGCTGCGCACTTGGTTGAGTTCTCTGTGGATGGATTTTCTCAACTTTACTGGCTAACTTGTGCTGCTTTTTGATCAGCTTACGCTGTCTTTTCAACAGTTTTTCTAGTTTTTTGTCAAACTTCTGCTGCTTAGTAGCACCTTTCTTAGGCTCTACCGCGCAAGCCGCAACCGACAATTTGGTGTTAGCCGCAGTCGCTAATGCTTGGCTGCTGAGTGATTGTGGTTTGCACAGATACTTTTTATCTGCAGCAACGCGAGCGCAGCTACGACATAAAAATTGTGGTGATACCACCAACCGTTCAATCTCGCCCAGCGAGGTCACAAGCTCACTGCGACTCAGTTTGCATAGACGTTTAGCCACGTTAGCGCTCCAACTAAAATACGAACTATTCTCAGCTGCGGATATTACGTGGTTCACCCAAAAATACAACACCGATCCAGTAATATCGATCTCACTAAATCATGCCAGACTAAGCCAAAATCGTTATTCACTGTCCATCGCAGCAAGGACATAAACATCAAAACGGTTTTTCTTGGTTTCAATCACCATAGTCGGCGGCTGCTGTTGCAGCCATGGTGCGTAGTCAGGTCGTTTGACTACTACCCGCTTACGAGCCAGTTGCAATGCGGGATCAAGTAAAGCATCCGCATCATTGTCTGCCCCCACCAACGATTGAAAAACTCGCATCTCTTTTTTAACCAACGCGCTTTTTTTCTTATTGTCTGGATGTGGGTACATGGGATCGAGATAAATGACATCCGGTGCCACAAAATTTGGATCCTCCGCCAGTCGCTGCAATGCGGTATGACTTGATGCATGCAACAGACACATACGCTCACTGACCCAAGCACCGATTTCGCTGTCTTGCTTGGCGCGTTGTAAGCCATCTTCCAACAATGCCGCGACCACAGGATGGCGCTCCACCATCTGCACTCGACAACCCAAGGAAGCCAATACAAAAGCATCTCGCCCTAAACCCGCCGTCGCATCCAGTACAACTGGTGTTACTCCTTTATTGAGGCCAACTGCTTTAGCAATTGACTGCCCTTTACCACCACCAAATTTGCGGCGATGGGCGACCGCACCTGCAACCCAATCGACATAGATCGCCCCAAGTTTGGGTTCATCTAATTTGCGCAATTCAAGACGCTGCTCACTCAACACCAGAGCAAATAGACTGTTATCGCTCGCTTGTAGTTGCCAACGACTAGCAATCTGCTCTAACTCTTGTGCGCGGTGTGGCGCTTCGCAAATCAATTGAATTAACAAAGGAACTCCGAAAACCGAGAAAAAACGGCACTCAGTGTAGCGGATTTTGTCAGTAAACCCTACGCTTTCTCTTGCAGTGATTTCACCGTCACAAGCCCTCAGCACAAGTCAGCGCAAAACTTCCCTAACCGCACAATAATGGTAACATCAAGCCTCGCTATCGCCTGTCGGCATCACGGAGTATCAGGAACATAATGCAAACTAAACTCGATGATCTGGATCGCGCCATTTTGAAGATTTTGATGGACGACGCTCGCACGCCCTATGCCGAAATGGCTAAACAATTTAATGTAAGCCCAGCAACCATTCACGTGCGAATTGAAAAGATGAAAGCTAGTGATGTCATTCAAGGCACAGAAGTGGTGGTTAACACTAAAAAACTCGGCTACGACGTTTGCTGCTTTATTGGCATTAATTTGAATGCGGCGCGCGATTACCACTCTGCACTCGCCAAACTAAACGCACTCGATGAGGTGGTGGAAGCTTATTACACCACTGGAGCCTATAATATTTTCGTCAAACTGATGTGTCGTTCAATTGAAGAGCTACAGCATGTGTTGATTGACAAGCTGCAAGCGATTGATGAAGTACAGTCCACTGAAACATTGATCTCATTACAAAATCCCATCAATCGCAACGTCAATCCCTAACCAGTTAGCCGATACCGATATAAATCGTCTGGCTACTTAAGTTAATAACATGAAACAAAAGATAACGCTGTCGGTGATAGCTGCCGTTAACGTTTTTTGAGGTAATCGAGTAGTTCTTCAGCAGAAATGCCTTGTTGCACCAGCTGCTTAGCCATAGCTTCAACTTGCTCGCCTTTGCGCGATTCGATAACTTGCTGGAACTGATAAATCAAATCGCGCAGTACAGTCAGAGGGACTTGTTTAGCGGCGCTACGAATACGTTCGCTGCTTTGATTGCCTAATTCATTAAGCAATTTTCCATACATCACCTTTTCTGGAGATTCTTCTAGCTGCTCTAGAATGCGAGCCATTTCATAGGTGGTTAGAGACATAGTGTTTTGGATTCCAAACGGTTAGTCAATCGTGAAAAGGCCAACAATATACACAGGAAGCACACTGAGTAAAATAGCCTTGGTACGCATTTTTTCAGCGCCATACTGCTTCATCTTTAGTAATCACCACCAGAATAAATAAACAACCAACACCAACCACTCTT
The DNA here is from genome assembly GCF_028863985.1 of Vibrio chanodichtyis. Classification (NCBI taxonomy): domain Bacteria; kingdom Pseudomonadati; phylum Pseudomonadota; class Gammaproteobacteria; order Vibrionales; family Vibrionaceae; genus Vibrio; species Vibrio chanodichtyis. The sequence goes on from NZ_JARBFT010000012.1 coordinate 74,379, forward strand.
ATTTCAACCGATCACACCCGTTGATGTGCTAGACCAAAGCTCAAGTGATAGCCAGATATTTGCGCAGCACAGCTAAAAAGAGTAGCTTATTCTTTCTCGTTCACTCACAACCCATTGAATAGTTGTAAGCGATAAAACAACGGACTGTTTTGAAAAAGGATTATCTCAGATGCCAAACTGTCATACTCAGCGCCTCGCCGATTTTCGTCTCTGGCTGCACACTCAACAACTCGACGCGTTTATTGTGCCTCATGAAGATGAGTACCTCGGTGAATATATTCCCGCGCATAATGAGCGGTTAAATTGGCTAACCGGTTTTACTGGCTCGGCGGGCGCTGCAGTCGTCACCACCAAGCATGCCGCCATTTTTGTTGATGGTCGCTATACCGTACAAGTACGCAAACAGGTAGCAGCCGAACAGTTCGCCTACCATCATCTGATTGAAGAGCCCTATCTCGCTTGGCTAATCAAGCAGCTTCCTGCTAGATCCAAGGTCGGCTATGACCCTCGAATGCATCGTGGTAGTTGGCTCACGCAAGCGCAAAAACAGCTAGCAGATCATCAGATTACCTTATGCCCCGTAACAAGCAATCCGATTGATCAACTGTGGTATGACCGGCCAGCGCCAGCAGTATCTGAAATGCGTTTGATGCCATTGGCAAGCGTAGGACAAACTAGCTTAGCCAAGCGTCAGTTGATCGCCAAAACCCTCGCAGATAAACATGCCGATTGTGTAGTGTTAACTGAGCTAGATTCGATCGCTTGGCTGCTCAACATCCGCGGTTTAGATGTATCACGCTTACCGGTTTTACTCTGTCACGCCATCGTCCACCGTGATACCAGCGTCGATTTTTTCCTCGACCCAACACGCTTGGCCATCGGCTTTGCCTCGCATGTTGGCGGCACGGTGCGTGTTCATCATCCTCATCAACTGGAGCCACAGCTACGCCAATTATCCACTCATCGAGTGATGATTGATTCTGCCACTAGCAACGCTTGGTTGACCCTTACTTTGCAAAATAGCGGCGCGCAACTGATCAATGATAGTGATCCTTGCTTACTACCAAAAGCGGCAAAAAACAGTACCGAAATTGCAGGTATGCAAGCTTGTCATATCCGTGATGGTGCGGCGATGGTACATTTTCTTGCTTGGCTTGATAGTGAAGTGGCTAACGGCCAGCTACATAACGAAGCACTACTGGCCGCGCAGCTCGAAACATTCCGCCGCCAAGATCCAACTCTGGTCGATCTCAGTTTTGACACGATATCAGCCGCTGGTACTAATGCAGCAATGTGTCACTACAATCATCAAAATCAACCAGAACCAGGGCAACTGACACTCAATAGCCTGTATTTAGTCGATTCAGGTGGCCAATACCTTGATGGCACCACAGATATCACTCGCACGATAGCAATTGGTGAAGTGAATGCGGAAATGAAGCAGCAATTTACTCTCGTGCTTAAAGGTCATATTGCTCTAGCTCGCGCGCGCTTCCCCAAGGGCACCACTGGATCACAACTTGACGTATTGGCTAGACAACATTTGTGGGCACACGGTTATGACTATGATCACGGCACGGGGCATGGTGTGGGCCACTTCTTAAGTGTGCATGAAGGTCCGCAGCGGATTTCAAAAGTAGCGAATAACGTAGTTCTACTTCCAGGCATGGTGTTATCGAATGAGCCTGGTTATTACCGGACAGATGCATTTGGGATCCGGATTGAGAACTTAGAATTAGTAACTGAATTTGCGACTCAGGGTGATTATGCGATGCTTGGTTTTAAATCTCTCACCCGTTGTCCAATCGATAAACGAGCCATTGTAGTAGATTGGCTAACCAAGCCAGAGTTGAACTGGCTTAATCAATATCATCAAACGGTATGGCACGAAGTCAGTCCTCTGATCCACGATGAGCAGACTCGCCACTGGTTAGCTGAAGCTACGTCACCGCTCACCCATACATAACTAATTGGTTTCAGTAATAACATTAGATAAGAAAACCGCCAATAAGGCGGTTTTTTTGGTTTATCAGCCATCGATAATAGAATAGGGTTCGGAATTAAGTATATGTTTCACGTGAAACATCCTGAGTCTAACATATCGCGGCTCGAGCAAGAGACAATGCATATTCGAGCGGAAAATCCGAGACCAAAGTCAATAAAATGTAAACTAGGAGCTGATGTTGCCGATCACTAAACGTTATGAGTCCTGCAGTAGTATTTCGGCCAGCAATTTATCCTTTGACCAATAGCCGAGCACTTTTGCGAATAATGTGACGCTAACAGCGGTGATATTGGTCCGGCTACTGCCCATTCTCATATTCTTCAATTAAGTTGTGTCAGCTATCGCTTGAAAGATAAATGTCGTTGGGGAGTAATACCTGAGTGAAGTGGATCAGTTTTCTGTGCTCGTTGACAGATCCCAAAGAAACCGTTTTAACTAGATGGCATGTCGATAAATGGCGACATTATAATAGCAAAGCTTATCGGCTGGCCAAGTAACATACTTGAGTCTCTGTTCAACTTTTTATTAACCAGTAAAAACCCAACCATGCAGCAGAAATACTCAATAGAACGTTCAAAAGGATATTTGCTGCCATCTTCACAAACGCACCTTGCTGCATTAAAAATACATTATCGATTGAGAAAGTAGAAAAGGTCGTCAATGCCCCAAGAAAACCAAAGCCAATGACTGCTTTCCATGGATAGGGACTTAACCATTCATTTTCAATACATGCGATAAGTAGCCCCATAATAAATGAACCGATAACATTCACTGCTAACGTACCAATCGGGAAACCACGTCCAAACAGGGTGATACATATTTCAGAAACCAAGAAACGTGCACACGCCCCTAGCGCACCACCTAATGCAATAAAGCCCAATACCGATAACGACATAACAAGCACCTCCCAATTATTCTAAACACTTATTAGCATAACTTAGTCAAGGCTCTACGAAAATGCTTTCTCATTAGCAGCATATGATCCAACTGAAAATCATATTTTACTAAGTTACGAGAAATCCTTAATTCACGATAATTTCTATGCATGCTTTATTCTTGTGCAAAGCGAATATGTATATCCACAACTATTGAGCAGTTCACACAAATATGGCGAACAAAATACATACCGGTAATATCAAGTAAATCAATTTTGCATGAGCGACGGCCATTCCAGCACACAGCTAGATCTGAATCCCGTAGAGCAAAAATATACAGTATATGTAATTGATTTTTGGAAAGCGTGGAGAAGGAGAGCAATATACACAGCAGATAAAATTATTAATTTTTCAACTTGATATAAACAAAAACCTCAGCATTTCTGCTGAGGTTAAAATATGGCAGGGGTGGAGAGATTCGAACTCCCAACACGCGGATTTGGAATCCGCTGCTCTGCCAATTGGAGCTACACCCCTGTAACTTTTACAAGCTAAAACTTTAAATAAGTGGCGGAGCGGACGGGACTCGAACCCGCGACCCCCGGCGTGACAGGCCGGTATTCTAACCAACTGAACTAC
>NZ_JARBFT010000013.1:0-40206 GCF_028863985.1 Vibrio chanodichtyis
ACGTTTTGTCATAATGTCACCTATTAACTTATGAGATGATAATATCACCTCTAATTAAGTGACCAAATTCACCGTACCACTACAGTCGCGCCTCCCACAGGCGCGTGGATTGAAACGTTCGAATGTTGTATCCGCTGCCCAAGATCATCACGTCGCGCCTCCCACAGGCGCGTGGATTGAAACTTGTTACGTGTTTCCAAATCACGACCCTTGTGGGTCGCGCCTCCCACAGGCGCGTGGATTGAAACTGGCATTCAGCAACCACTCACTGAATTTACAGACGTCGCGCCTCCCACAGGCGCGTGGATTGAAACATGGTCTGCAACACTAACACCCAAGCTGTTACCCAGTCGCGCCTCCCACAGGCGCGTGGATTGAAACATAGTAACTATCCTCATTACCTGACGGGATCAGGTCGCGCCTCCCACAGGCGCGTGGATTGAAACTTGTATCTCCTCTTGAGTACCCATTATTAACAAAAGTCGCGCCTCCCACAGGCGCGTGGATTGAAACAAAATTACCGCGCAAATATCTTCATACAGCTTTGTCGCGCCTCCCACAGGCGCGTGGATTGAAACATCACGCATTGTTGCAACGTCGGTATCCATCGATGGTCGCGCCTCCCACAGGCGCGTGGATTGAAACTTTTCTAATGTTTGACGGTATCGTATCAGTGGCGTCGCGCCTCCCACAGGCGCGTGGATTGAAACTAACAATTTCCACTCTGTGCAATCTACAACTTTGTCGCGCCTCCCACAGGCGCGTGGATTGAAACATACTCACAATCTCGCATCTTTCGACCAAAGACGTCGCGCCTCCCACAGGCGCGTGGATTGAAACTTAATCCTGAAGAGGTTAAAACTAACATTTATTGGTCGCGCCTCCCACAGGCGCGTGGATTGAAACATTTGTTATCCACTCGCTTAAATAGTTCGCGCTCGTCGCGCCTCCCACAGGCGCGTGGATTGAAACACGTATCGGCCGCCGTAAGGCTCGCGCCATTATCGTCGCGCCTCCCACAGGCGCGTGGATTGAAACATGAAGTATCGTATATCCAAGAAATTAGTACTATGTCGCGCCTCCCACAGGCGCGTGGATTGAAACCGCGTATTCATAATGCTGCCACCTGTTTTTTGGTAGTCGCGCCTCCCACAGGCGCGTGGATTGAAACAATTAATGAATCATTGGAAACAAAAAGGCATGTGATCGCGCCTCCCACAGGCGCGTGGATTGAAACTCGTTTTACTCATAACAAAAAGCCCTCAATTAAGGTCGCGCCTCCCACAGGCGCGTGGATTGAAACCGTGGCGTGATAACCAGCCGATGATCAGTTGCAGTCGCGCCTCCCACAGGCGCGTGGATTGAAACATATACTCATTTAAATATTCGTTCAGAAAGTGAGTCGCGCCTCCCACAGGCGCGTGGATTGAAACCATTTTGACCAACACCAACATCAAACATTAAACCGTCGCGCCTCCCACAGGCGCGTGGATTGAAACATGGAAGGGCCGAGAGCAGGATCAGACCATATGCTGTCGCGCCTCCCACAGGCGCGTGGATTGAAACTATTTGTTGGCAACATGTTTCAATGGTCTATCACGGTCGCGCCTCCCACAGGCGCGTGGATTGAAACCACGGCTCGTTGTTCCAGTTTGAGCTGCGGGGGGCGCGCCTTCTGCAATTGCGTTCGGATTGTTGATTACTCAATTCAACCAACCACTTGCCATAGAACTAAGATCATTGATTAAAACGATTGATAAAGCTGAATTTGTGTTCAGAAAGGGCTTCTGTTGGCAAGTAAGGTGGCACTGCACTGTTGGCGGTTTATTTAACAAAAAAAACCGTCAGGCGACGGTTTTCCGGTAGTGCTTTCGCGCTTAAGCGCAGCACTTTTTGTATTTTTTTCCGCTGCCGCAAAGGCATGGATCATTACGGTTTGGTGTTTTATCAAAGGTAATGGTTTTTGGTTTACTTAATAGTGTATCAAGCTCAAGCGTATTTTCTGGCTGAGTCGCGTCGATAGTAATATTGGCCACGATAGCGTGCTCGGCCAATAATGCGGCAATCTCAACTTTACGCGCTTCGCTGGCGACGATGATCTGGATCGGTGCTTCCTCTGAACCAGCTTTGACATCACGATTCACGTTGTAGCCAGAGATGACATGGTTTTGTCTCGCATCGATTCGGCCTTTGAAAAATAGTTTGGACATTTGCCACTCACTGATAGGTATGGGGAGATTTGGGCGCGATTATACGGAACTCTAGCAATTGATAAAGCAGTACCTTGCAAAACACCACTTCACTTGGCTCAATTTATTGTGCCATTTGTGGCCCACCTTGCAGCACGGTGTTAGGGATCGGGAACAGCTTGTCGTAACCCCAGTTATAAACGAAAGCATAGACCAGATAGAAAGTAACGAAACCAATGTTTAGGCTAAGCGCCGCCAGTAGCGCGAGATCGAGCCACCAGGCAATGACCGGTAGCGTAAGTGCCATAAATCCACCCTCGAAACCGCAGGCATGCACGACTCGTTGGAACAAACTCTTGTGCGAGTGGCCCTGATATTTGAGCAGCAACTGGTCAAAACCGATGTTGTAAACATAGTTCCAGACTGTTGCCAATATTGAAAACAGCACCGCCAGCGGTCCCATGTGACTGAGTTCGATCCCCGTGGCTAAGCTTGCTAGCGGGGCGGCAATTAGCAGGCCAATCAATTCAAAACCAATCGCATGGCGCAGGCGATCGTTACGTGTGCGCATAAATAGTTCTCTTAAGCAGGTTTAGTGATAAATCGCGGCTAATCTATTGTCATTTGGCGATAGAATCACGTTGGTATCTATCGTTAAAATAGATGGATTGAGTTTTAAATCGGTAACACTAGGGGAAGCATAAAATGAACCCTTCACTGGAAACGCTCCGGATCTTACTGGCTGCCGCTGAGACGGGCTCCTTTTCTGCGGCCGCTCGCAAACTGGGCAAGGCACAATCGGTGGTCAGTACGGCGATTGCCAATCTAGAGATCGATCTGGCACTGACTTTATTTGATCGTTCTGGCCGTTATCCCCAACTGACGGACGCGGGCGCACGGATGGTGCAGGAGGCGGAGATCCTCCTCGCGCAAAGTGAGCATTTGCAAGCGGTGGCTGGCGAGTTAGCGGCAGGGGTTGAGTCACGTCTCACACTGGCTATCGACGATGACTCTCACTTACCTTGGCTTGGAAGTGTGCTGGAGCAGTTCGCGATTCATTATCCGACCGTTGAGTTGGAGCTACTGTTTCCATTGATGGAGGATCTTACCGAGTTGTTGGTCAGCGGGCGTGCCCAATTGGGGATCAGTTATCAAAAAGCGCATCCCCAGCGGGAGATCGCCACCCGTTCCTTGGGAGATGTCGCCATGCCGCTGGTGGTTGCGCCTAGTCATCCACTGGCGCAGCAGAGACCATTGCAGGAGCGTGATTTACAGGGAACGCGTCAACTGATGGCCACGGGACGGCGAGTAGGCAGTGAGCGTCACCGCTTTCGTCTGTCGGCGCAAGTGTGGTGGATTGAAGGCGATCTCGGCGTATTGGAGCTGGTCAAGCTTGGGCTCGGTTGGGCCGCCATTCCTGAATTTCTGCTGCATCAGCCATTGGCGCGGGGTGAGGTGGTGGTATTAACCCCAGATTTTATCGCCAGCCCCAGATTGGGATTGGAACTGCAATGGCACCGTGCTCGTCCATTAGGCCAAGCGGGAAACTGGCTTAAAGAGGCGATCTATACGCGAGCTCCTCAGTGAACTTCTAGTATCCTCCATCGCTGTTGGATAGTGTCGATCACGAATTTCGGTAAATAGGTTTAAATTGGAGTACTATGCAGCCATTACCTTGATTGAAGAACACTATGACCATTCCAATCACCAATCTACCGACTACAGAAATTTCTTGTTCAAACTGTCAGGCTTGCTGTTGCCGTCTTGAGGTGATGATCATTACCGATACCGGAGTGCCAGAGCGGCATATTGCCTTTGATAAATGGGGCGGAGAAACCATGTTACGTTTGGCAGATGGCTGGTGCTCAGCGTTAGATCGAGAAACATTTATGTGTACCATTTACCAACATCGTCCTTGGATTTGTCGAGAGTTTGAAATGGGCTCTTATGAATGCCAACAGGAAAGAGCAAATTTAACCAATGATGAGAAATAGCGAGATTGAGGCCATGACTGCAAGGTGATTATCAAGTTGCATACCTGTGCTGGGTTATGAATGGATCTGCTGATTTATCCAATTAATTAAAATAAGCTGCCAATTGTGATGGTTATCATAAAAGATTATTTCAATCGGTGAGTATTTGATCGCTTGGCGCGGGACTTGACTTCGATCATTCCTTTCTCGGCAGTCTGCACTCAGGATCGGCGCTGATGGTAAGTCGCTGGTTGGGCGATATCACCTCGGAAGGTTGTCAGATTGCGCTGATAATCGCTATCTCAGCATTGAGCGCTTTGAGCGCCAGACTGGTTATGAACGTGTTGGTTTAGGAGTACACATGCATTTTTCTCTACAGCAATATCTTGCAGAATTGGAACCGTTGATTAATGTCGATTGCGGCACATACACCCTAGAAGGGATCGAGTTTATCGCTAGCCAATTTGAGCAAAAATTTCAGGCAATGCATGGTTGGCAGGTAAAACGTATCGATTGTGGTAAGGCGGGTGTTGGGCTGGAAATTCGCAACCAACCTAACGCAGAGCAGATCGATGTGTTGATGATCGGCCATATGGATACCGTATTCCCAGTCGGTACTGCGCAGGCGCGCCCAATGTCACAAGATGGTGAAAATGCTTATGGTCCAGGTGTGTCGGATATGAAATCCGGCTTGCTCAACATCGTTTATGCGTTGCGCTACCTTGACCCTGAGGTACTCAATAAACTTTCGATTTGCGTCTGTATGAACCCAGATGAAGAAACTGGATCTGCTGATTCGGTAGACTGGATCCAATCAGTGGCTAAATCCGCCAAAACCGTGTTGGTTGCTGAAGCGGCGCGCGCTGATGGCGGTTTAGTCAAGGCGCGTAAAGGCCGAATTGGTTACCAAATCAGTTTTAATGGCATTGCTGCCCACGCGGGCAATGATCCAGAAAAAGGTCGTAGTGCGATCACCGAAATGGCTAACTGGATCATGGCGATTAACGCGATGAATAATTTTGAATCCGGTACCACTTTAAATGTGGGCGTTGTTTCTGGCGGGGTTGGGGTCAATATTGTGCCTGACTATGCTCAAGCGCATATTGATGTTCGATTCTGGGATAATGCTGATTATGATGCGATTGATACTCAACTCAGCGCAATGGCACAAACTCCGTTTGTGGATGGCGTAACGGTAGCGATTGAGCGTGAAGGTTATAAGCCAGCAATGGTTGCTAATTCGCACACTGAAGATCTGATCCAGTTGGTGGAAAATGCCGCGCAAGAGTTGGCGATTGATCTGAATTGGCATGCGGTTGGCGGTGGATCAGATGCCAACAATACGGCGATTTTGGGCATCCCGACCTTAGATGGCTTAGGCCCGATCGGTGCTTGCTTCCATAGCGACAAAGAATATCTGGTGTTAGCTTCTATCGAACCTCGCATTCGTCTACTGATGCGCGTTCTGGAAAAATTGAGCGCTTAAGTCATTCAGTGATCATTCAATTAAACCCGTGACCTTGGTTGGCACGGGTTTTTTTGTTGTGAATCCAATAACCCGAACCGCTATTTGGCCGCTTCGTATTTCAACGGTCTAGACTATCCATCTCTGCGGGCTCTTAACCCACTCTTAACCAGCGGCCGCTTAAACTGCGGTTAGATGGGTAGGAGACAATAAGATGATATTGCGATATTCAGTGATGGCGATGATGTTAGTCGGGGTGCTGGGTTGTGCCTCTCGTGAGGCCGACTTTACCACTCAAGCGACGCAGATAAGCGATCACACGATGGCACAATTGCTGGCGAAGTTGATGGCAGAACCGTCGGCGGCGTCATCAATCCCAAATGATGCACCAACATACTTGACCGATTTAGTCGATATTCCTGAGCTTGATCAATATCTGCAACATGCTTTACGGCATAACCCAAGCTTGCAGCAAAGCATGCTGGCCTTACAGATAGCCTATGCACAGCAAGGGGTTAGCGTGAGTGAGCAACGGCCACAGATTGAAGCCAGCTTTACGGCTCAAGAGCAGCAAGCCAGTCAGGCGAGTTACACGAGCGAGATCAGCATCAGTTGGGAGCTTGATTTATGGCGAAAATTAGCCGCCAGCAGTGCCGCGGCCGCGAAAGATATCGCGGCTTCCCAAGCTAGCCTGCAGGCCACCAGAGATCTGTTAGCCGCCAATATTATGCGCAATTGGTTGGAGATTAGCCTTCACCAACAGTTGTTGGAGATTGAACAGCGCCGCTTAGCGATATTCGAAAATAACGAAAGCTTGATATTGGGCCGATACCGCGTTGGTTTGGAGAATTTGCAAGCCTTAGACAATGCAAAAACCAGCACCGCCACCACACATGCCACTGTGGCTGAATATCGCGAAAATTTAGCCAAAAGCCAGCGCAATTTATGGCTATTAACCGGTCAGTGGAACTCGACATTGAGCCAGCCGCAAGTGCCGCTCTCCTTTCCCGCCGTGATCAATCCAATCCAGCGTTTAGCGCCGCAAAATATGGCTGGGCGGCCAGACTTACAGCAAGCTTTTTTTAATCTGGAAGCAGAATCCTACCGTAGCGATGCGGCTTATAAAGCTATGCTGCCTTCTTTTAGTTTATCCGCCAGTGTGGCGGATTTTGGCTCTACGCCAAGTCAAGCGTTGTTTACTAGCCCACTATGGAGTTTATTGGGGCAAATTTCCGCCCCCCTGTTTCAAGGTGGAAAATTGAAAGCACAGGCGGAAATGGCCGAGCTCACTGCCGAGCAAGCGTATTGGGCTTATCAAGAGGCATTATTGAATGCGGTCAATGAAGTGGAAAACGCAGTCGGACAAGAAAACGCCTTAGCGCGTCAGCAACAGCATTTAAGTGCGGCTTTGGCCAGTGCTGAGCGCAGTGAACAGAGTTATGAGCAGCAATACCGTGCTGGTTTGATTGATATTTTTGATCTGCTCACTGTGCAGCGGCAAACCTACGATATTGCCGCGCAACTGGCCAATACCACTTACCAACGCTTATTAAACCGAATTGATTTAGGCCTGGCTTTGGGTCTGGGAGTTGCGTCATGAAAAAACACACGGTGAAATTCGTCATCACTTTGGTTGCGATCGGGGCGATGCTGGCTGTGTTGGCATGGAATGGACGGCAAATGACGCCGATCACTGAGCCACAGCTCGCCGAGCCATTAGAGCCTGCCGCTAAATTAGCGCAGGTCGCGGTCCAAACCACCTCGCCGGGCAGTTATCAAGCCGAAATCATCGGTTATGGTGAAGCTAAGCCGCGTTATGATTTAACTTTCAGCAGTGAAGTCAGCGGTCGAGTGCATTATTTGGCGGAAAATTTCGCCACCGGTCGAGTGATCAAACAAGGTACTGTGATCGCAAAGCTGGATGACTCAAGTTATCAACAAGCTTTATCTCAAGCGATGGCGGATGTCACATCCACCCATTTAGCGCTGCTGGAAGAGCAGCGGCAAGGTGAACAAGCCAAATCAGAATGGCAACATTCGGGACTCACTGGGGAGCCTGATTCGCCATTAGTATTGCGCCAGCCACAACTGGAGAGTGCCCAAGCCGCCTATGCTTACGCCCAGCAATCTTTGCTCACCGCGCAAAAAAATCTTGCCAATACGGTGATCCGTGCGCCGTTTGATGCGTTAGTGGTGAGTCGTGAAATACAACTTGGTAGCTATCTGAATGTCGATAGCAGTATTGCTACGCTGTACAGCATCGATCAGTTGGAAATTGAGATCCCACTGGCTGATCAGCACTGGAAAAATTTACCCCCGATCGGCGCTGACGAACCGTGGCTGATCACCTTGCGTGATAGCACGACCGAACATCAGTGGCAGGCAAGGGTCGAGCGTCAAACTCAGCACAGCTCAGCAAACACTCGTCAGCGTTCATTGATCGCGGTGGTTGAACGTCCGTTAGAGCAGGCGATGCCCTTGTTTCCCGGTACTTTTGTGCAGGCGATCATCACCAGCGAAAAAATGGATCCTCTTTGGGAGTTACCGGCTTCAGCCTTGTCGCAGCAGGGGGACATTTGGACGCTCGATGCGCAAGGCACCTTACAAAAATTCGCCGCCACGCTACGCTTTGCTCAGCAAGATAAAATCTACGTTGTGCCGCCGCAAACCCAGGCTTCCAGCCAAGTGCAAGTGGTTATTCGTCCGTTGAGTCATTTCCAAGTCGGCATGTCTGTGCAACCGAGTGAGGCGCGTTAATATGAGTCATTCAACGCCTCGTGGCATCATTGCGTGGTTTGCGCACAATCCGGTAGCCGCCAATTTATTGATGTTCAGCACCATCATTGTCGGTTTGTTATCGTTTAGCGCTTTACGCCAAGAAGCCTTTCCGAGCCTAGAGCCGGATGAAGTGACCGTTTCGGTGACCTATGACAGCGGTGATCCGTTGCAATCGGAAGAGGGCTTGGCGATTAAAATTGAAGAGGCATTAGAAACGGTGCCGGGTATTAAGCGTATTACCTCCACCTCTGATGCTTCGGGTAGTCAAGTGTCGATTGAAAAACAGACCAACTATGACCTTGATAAACTACTGACCGAAGTAAAAAATAAAGTTGATGCGATCAACAACTTACCAAGCGAAGCCGAAAAACCGGTGATTGATAAGGCGCGTTTGCAAGATCATGCGATTTGGGTACAACTGTATGGTGATGCCGATCGCAGCACGTTGCAAACCTTGGCTCAACAACTCAAATCGGATCTACTGAGCCAAAGCGCGATCCGTGATCTGGAAATTAAAGCTTACCTTGATCCGCTGCTGTCGGTGGAAGTCGATGAGCGAACACTGCAAGCCTATAGTTTGACGCTGAACGATATCGCCGAGCGGATTAATGCGGAGTCGAACAGTGCGATTGCCACCAGCTTGCGTAGTCCTGATAAAACCGTGCGCTTGAAAGCTTCCGAGCAAGCTTATTCGGTGGACGCTTTTAAAGCGATCCCGGTGGTAACGGCATCCAATGGTAGCCAATTAACCTTAGGTGAGATTGCTCGTGTCGAAGATGCGTTTGCAGAAGATAGCTATGTTGTCTCGCGTTATAACCAACATAATGCAATGAGCATTCAAATCGTAATGGATGAAAACAGCGATGTGGTGGATATTGTTGAGCAAGCCAAGCGAGTGGTAGCCGAGTGGCAAACCAGTGATCGGCTGCCTGATAATGTCGCAATGGCGACATGGTATGACAAGAGCCAAATGATCAAAGAGCGTTTATCGTTGCTGGCGAAAAATGCCCTGACGGGGATTGGGTTGGTCTTTATCGTGTTGGCGCTGTTTTTAAATATTCGTGTTGCGTTTTGGGTTGCCGCATCGCTGCCGTTTGTGTTTTGCGGTACGCTATTTTTTATGACCGATTCGTGGATGGGCTTAACCATTAACGAAATGACCACATTTGGTTTCATTATGGCGCTAGGGATTGTGGTGGATGATGCGGTGGTGGTGGGTGAGAGTATTTACACCACCCGGCGTGCAGAAGGCGACACGCTCAACAGCACCATTAAAGGTACGCTCAGAGTCGCAGCACCAACGATTTTTGGGGTGTTAACCACAGTGGTGGCATTTCTTTCTATAGCTGCGGTCGAGGGCAAAATGGGGCAAATTTACGCCCAGTTTGCCACCGTAGTGGTGATTTGCTTGCTACTGTCATTGGTCGAATCTAAGTTTATCCTGCCGGCTCATTTGGCGCACATTAATACCCAACGCAGTGAGAGCAAGGGCATCTGGAGTCGTATGCAACGTGCCACCGAGCATGGCTTAGAGTGGTTTAATCAAAACATTTATCAGCCAGTGATCCAGTTTGCCATCGAGTTGCGTTATGCGGTGATTGTGGGCTTTGTGGCGATTTTCTTGTTGGTGATCGGGATGCCTATGACTGGTGTGGTGCGGGTGGCTTTCTTTCCCGATATTGCGGGTGATACGGTCAGCGCCGAAATCAGCTTATATAATGATGTGAGTTTTGGTCAGACCCACGCCAACTTGTTGCAGTTGGAAAGTGATGCGCTTGAAGTTGAGCGGCAGTTCCGCGTTCAAACCGCGAGTCGCGCGGCTTCTTATATCACCAGCATTCAAGTGATCGCCGAGGAGGATAAACTCGGCACGGTCAAGATCGAACTGGCGACCGATGCGCCATTCAGTACCAATGATTTTGCTGCCGCTTGGTTGGCGATGTCGCAAGGCATGGAAGGGGTTAAAAAGTTAAAAGTCATGTCATCCCAAGAGATGGTGGATAACTTTAAGGTTGAATTAAAAGCCGATGACGTAGCCCAACTCACGGCGGCGGGTCATCAGTTTAAGCTGGCGCTCCAAACTATTGAGGGGGTGAGCGGGATTGATGACAACCTAGATTTAGGTGAGCCGCAGTACCGATTTGAGCTGACCGAGCAAGGGCGGGCACTGGGTATGGATTCGGCCACTCTTGCTCAGCAAGTGCTGCAAAATTTTGGTGGTGATATTGTCCAGCGATTCCAACGTGGCAAGGATGAGGTGAAAGTGCGGGTTCGTTACCCTGCAACCGATCGGCAAACCTTAGCTGATATTCAGCGGGCGAGTGTGCGCACCCCAACCGGTAGCGTGGTGCCTTTAGTAGCCGTGGCTAAGGTTTATCGCGAATATCAACCAGCAGAAATCACCCGTATCGATAATCAACGAGCGGTCTATTTAACCGCTGTGGTGGATAAGTCGGTGATCTCTTCAAATGAACTGGTTAACCAACTGAAAGCTTCACTGGTGCCACAATTAACCGCCAGTTACCCAGCCCTGAAGATTGATTTCACCGGTGAGGCAGAGCAGCAGCAAGAATCAACCAGTTCAATGCAAACTACCTTTGTACTGGCGTTAGTGGTGATTTTTGTGTTGTTGGCGGTGCCACTTAAATCCTACGTACAACCGATGATTATTATGGTCGCGATCCCGTTTGGTATTGTGGGGGCGATCCTTGGCCACTGGTGGAATGACTTAACCATCAGTATTTTATCACTCAATGGCATACTGGCGCTGAGTGGGGTTGTGGTTAATGACAGCTTATTGCTGGTGTCTCGTTACAATGAATTGGTGCGTGCGCAAAAGATGCCTCCGGCAGCCGCCATCAAGCTGGCTTGTAGTAGCCGATTGCGCGCGGTATTGCTCACCTCAATCACGACATTTGCTGGTTTAGCTCCGTTATTGGGGGAAACATCAATGCAAGCGCAGTTTTTGATCCCAGCCGCCGCGGCACTGGGTTACGGTATTTTGTTTGCGACCTTAATTACCTTGATCCTAACCCCATCCCTGTTGATGATTGACCATGATATCCGCTGCTTGATCGCTCGTTTGGCACAGTACGCCAAGTGTCAATTCGCCAAGAACCCATCCGCGTCCCATCAATCGAGTGGTTCACCAGATCAACCAACTTAATCAACTAAGGCCCAGATGTTCTGCAGGGCGGAGAGACACATGAGTATTGAAAAATGAGTATTGAAAACCTGCAATTATTGCTGATTGAGGATGATTTGGACCTAGCCAAAGCGGTGATTGATTATCTCGAACTGGAAGATATTCAATGCGATCATGCTTCTAATGGGGTGTCTGGATATCAATTAATTAAACAAAATCATTACGATACGGTTATTTTGGATCTGAATTTACCTAAGCTGAGTGGCCTTGAGGTTTGTGCTAAGTTGCGTGCGCAGGGCATGGATGTGCCGATTTTAATGCTCACCGCTCGCGATACCTTGGAGGATAAATTGGCTGGTTTTGCGCACGGAGCGGATGATTACTTGGTTAAACCGTTTGCCATGCAAGAGCTGATTATGCGAGCGCAGGTATTATCGAGTCGCAGAAGCGGTCGAGTGACAAAGTTGATGATTGAAGGTGTGGTGCTGGATATGCAAACCCAAACCGCGACTCGCGATGGCTGCACGCTTAACCTCACGCCAATCGGTTTTAAATTGCTGGTCAGCTTGATGCGTGCTAGCCCAGCTCTGTTGACGCGCGACCAATTGATGCACAGTGTGTGGGGAGAAGATCCACCAGACAGTAACAGTTTAAAGGTACACATGCATAACCTAAGAAAAGCGGTGGATGGTACACGTGCGGATAAGTTAATCCATACCCTTGTGGGGCGTGGTTTTGTGTTTAGACGTGAGGTTAATTAATGCAACTTAGGCGCAGTTTACGGATCTATTTTCTAGCGATCATGCTATTGGTCGGGGCGATGACCATTTTGTTTATGTCGGGAATTGCGGTCAGTTATTTTTTCTCTGGTATGGATATGGCGATTGCGCGTTCGATGCGCGTACAAGCGCGCACGCTAGCCGCGGAAGATTATCCAGTTATTCAAGATGACATGATCTTCGTCACCGATTGGCAAATGCTACCCATGCCGATCCAAACTCACTTTAGCGAATCTGATTTAGCGCCCAATCAACTGGCAAAGCATATTGACGGTATACCGCTGTTTGAGCCACCGAAAGCGGGCTTGTTTGTAATGAAAATTGTCGATAACGGTAAGCAACTGTATGCTGCGATTGTGCTCCCGCCACCCAGTACACATTTAGCGTTTGAGGACGATGAAGTACCGCATTTTTACTACATCATTTTAACCGCGCTAGGGGGTTTATTGTTATTTTCTGCGGCGTTGGTGATGATCTTACGCAGTGTATCAACGCCAGTTGAAAATCTTAAAGATTGGGCAAAATCGCTGAATAATCAAAAGCTCAGTGAGCCATTACCACATTTTCATTACAGTGAGCTCAATACCTTAGCGGCAATTATTCAAACCAGTTTTCGCACCGTACAAGACAGCCTAGATCGCGAAAAGCGCTTTCTCGGCTATACCGGACATGAATTGAGAACTCCGATCGCGGTAATGCGCACCAATGCCGAGTTACTGAGTAAATTAGTTGCCAAAGAGAGCGATAAAGATAAACAAATCGCGGTATTGCAGAGAATTGAGCGGGCGGCTTTTACCATGACCGATTTGACCGAAACGTTGCTGTGGCTCAATCGGCAGCAGGAACAACCTTTGCCCACCACCACGGTGGCGCTCGGTGAACTGGTTAGCCAAATTAAACAAGATCTGGTTTATTTGTTGCACGATAAGTCAGTAAACGTGGTGGTGTTGACCGATGCCAGTACACTGGAATTGCCTGTCGGTTTATGTCGAATAGTGATCAGTAATTTGATCCGTAACGCTTTTCAACATACTTATGGTGGCAATGTGGTGATTAAGCAAGTCGGCTGTCAGCTCACCATCGATAATCACAATCATCCACGTCATGAACAAGCCAAGGAGCTTGGATTTGGCTTGGGATTAGAGCTGACTGAACGATTAGTTAAGCAGTATGCTTGGTATTACCAAAACACGACCACTGAGCACGGGCACAGTGTCACGTTACGTTTTCGCTCTGATTCTCCGGTCAGTTGAGCAAACCAAGAGCGGATAGGGCACAGATACAGCAATCAGCTGGAGAGAAAAAGAGCCACTGAAGGTGGCTCTTGAGCATTAAGCGAGAGTATTGTTAGCTGGTTAGCCAATAATCATCTTACTCAGTACTAAGCCGGCGCAACAAGCCGAGATCACCGCAATCAGGCCAACGACCATAAACGAGTGGTTGAAATACCACTTACCGATTTTGGTGGTACCGGTGTTATCGAAGTTGACGGTGGCAATATCCGATGGGTAGTTAGGGATAAAGAAGTAACCATACAGTGCGGGCATTAAGCCAATCAGCAGTGCCGGTTCTAAGCCCAGCCCTAAGCCCACTGGCAGCATCATCCGCGCTACTGCCGCTTGGGAGTTAACCACTACCGACACAATAAACAGCGCTAAGGCGAACGTCCAAGGGTAGCTGGTGACCATTTCAACGATGCCAGATTTAAATTGCGGCATCGCGTATTGGAAGTAAGTATCCGACATCCAAGCGATACCAAAAATGGCAATTGCCGCCACCATGCCAGATTTAAATACCACTCCATTTGGGACCGCACGTGGGTCGGTTTTGGTGGCGAGCAGAATGATACCGCCAAAGCACAGCATGATCATCTGGATCACCATATCCATGCCAATCGGTTTACTGCCCGCTTGAATGGTACGGATCTCAGGCCACATCGCAATTACCACGATCACCAAGATTGAGGAGATAAACAGCAATACCGAGTTGCGAGCCGAGTTCGGCAAGGTTTCATCTAGAGAGGTGGCTGTGGTATTGAGGATTTTTTCACGCCAGACCGGATCTTGCAGCCGAGCTTGGTATTCTGGATCATCTTCCAGCTCTTTACCGCGTCTTAGGCTGTAGAGCGCCATCAACAAAGTACCAAACAAGGTGGCAGGAATAGTCACCATCAGAATCGATAACAAGGTGAGGCTGTGATTAATGTTGACCAATTCTGCCAAGTAATACACCACCGCGGCCGAAATGGGTGAAGCGGTGATCGCGATTTGCGAAGCCACTGAAGCCGCAGCCATTGGACGTTCGGGACGAATGCCATTTTTCAGCGCCACATCACCAATGATTGGCATAATCGAATAAACGGCATGGCCGGTGCCGAGCATAAAGGTCATACCGTAAGTAACAAATGGTGCAATCAAGGTCACGCGCTTGGGATTTCTGCGCAGCATACGTTCCGCGACTTGCAGCATATATTTTAGGCCGCCAGCGGCTTCGAGGATCGAGGCACAGGTTACCACGGCTAAAATGATCAGCATTACTGTGATCGGTGGCGAGGTCGGTGGCATCTTAAAGACGAACACTTCGATAACCAGACCAATCCCTGACACCACGCCAAGCCCAATCCCGCCATATCGTGAGCCGATATACAGCATTAGCAGCAGAAACAAAAACTCCAGATACAACATTCAATGTTCCCTATATTTAATTGAATTGGTATGCATTGTCGGATTTCATTTGCAAAAATTATGAAGCCGAGTTCACAGAATTTTAGCCCGATGAAATGGAATGGTGGATATTCGGAGTATGGTCACACTCTTGTGCTGAAAAAGAATACCCTCTGTTGGTGAGGTGTAAGAAATTTGTTGCGGATTGCTCAGTGGCACCATCTCCACTGACCAAGTATTATGCTTGGTCAGTGGGGCTTGATAGCGTTAATTAATCGTACAGGGTTGGGATCGGCTGACGCTTATGTTGGGTGGCATGATAAATCGCCACTAACCGTTGGCTAACTTCCGCCGCGACCGGTTTACCTTCTAGAAAATCATCAATCTGCTCATAGGTGAGATTAAGCGCTGCTTCGTCGGCTTTTTGTGGGGCTAATTCTTCCAGATCGGCGGTTGGGATTTTCGACACCAGTTGATCTGGAGCGCCGAGGGTTTTTGCCACTAGGCGTACTTGGCGCTTATTTAGACCAAACAGTGGCGCGAGATCGCACGCACCATCGCCAAATTTGGTGTAAAAACCGGTAATATTTTCCGCAGAATGGTCGGTGCCTAACACAAGGCCGCCAGCATAGCCGGCGATTTCATACTGGGCTACCATGCGGGCGCGAGCTTTGACGTTGCCTTTGATGAAATCAATCTTGGCAGGATCATGAGGAACTAAGCCCGTATCGGTCAACGCTTGTTGTGAAGCGGCATGTAGCCCATCGACACCGGCTTTGATATTCACTGAGACTGAATGGCTAGGGCGAATAAAAGAGAGGGCGAGTTGGGCTTCCGCTTCATCTTTTTGCTCGCCGTAAGGCAAACGCACCGCGATAAATTGGTATTCAGAGGTATTGTGTTGCTGATTGAGATCTTCAATAGCAAGTTGAGCTAACCGGCCACAGGTTGTCGAGTCAACACCACCACTAATACCCAATACCAAGGATTTGCAGCCAGCTTCGGTCAGCTTACGTTTAATAAAAGCAACGCGGCGTTCGATTTCAAACAACGGATCAATTGAAGGCAATACGCGCATTTGTTGACGGATCTTGTGTTCCATAGGTTCCATTCCTGCAAGCAATGTCAAATTTTCAGTGTATGATAACGCAATTCACTGGCAAGCAGGGGACACAATGAAAAAAATCGCGGTGTTTGGCAGCGCGTTTAATCCGCCCACCTTAGGTCATAAAAGCATTATTGATGCACTCGGTCATTTCGATCTGATTTTATTGGTGCCGAGCATTGCTCATGCTTGGGGGAAGACCATGTTGGATTATGAGCTGCGTAATCAACTGGTTGATCAGTTCATCGAGGATATTGGCTCAAGCAAAGTGCAACGAAGCGATGTTGAAGAAATTTTATACACACCAGAAAATACCGTCACTACTTATGCGGTGCTCACCCACTTGCAAGCCCAGTATCCAGAAGATGAGTTGACGTTTGTGATCGGGCCGGACAATCTGCTTAATTTTGCTCAATTTTATCAAGCCGAGCAGATTTTGCAGCGCTGGACGGTGATGGCTTGTCCAGAGAAACTGACGGTACGCAGCACTATGCTGCGTGAGGCTTTGCAAGCGGGACAACCGATCCATGCATTAACAACTCCAGGTGTGGCGCAACTGTTACTCGATCAGCAGTGGTATCTCAATTAACCGTATGATTGATATGGACTTGGCTGAGTGACATCTCGAATCTGCCAAACGCTGACCAAGCACAGTCGTATCTGGTCAGCGTGACAGGGGAGGGTTATTTACTCTCAGTTAGTTAGGTATTAACTTAGGCGTTAACCGGTTGCTGTTTTTGCTGCTGCCAGCGAGTTTGGCGCAAATGAAAGCCACAAAACAGCACAAACCATACGCTACTCGCCGCTAAACCGGCCCACACCGAGTGCAGTAAGCCCATCGCCAAATAACCCAATAATGCTCCGCTAGCCGCGCTGAGCGCATAGGGCAACTGAGTGACAACATGGTCGATATGATGGCTGCCTGCACCCGTGGCGGAAAGAATACTGGTGCTAGAAATTGGTGAAGCATGATCGCCAAACACTGCGCCAGCCAGTACCGCAGAAAGAGTTGGCAACATTAGGCTAATATCCGATGCGGCCGCTATATCGCCGGCTAACGGCAGCATAATTCCGAAAGTGCCCCAACTGGTACCAGTGGCAAAGGCCATCAAACAAGACAGCACAAACACTAAGGCAGGCAGCAGTTCAACCGGCAGATTGCCTTGAGTCAAGGAAGCGAGATAGACCCCAGTTTGCAGATCGCGCACCACGCCACCAATCGTCCATGCAAACAGCAAAATGATGATAGCGGGCATCATGGCCATCACCCCTTTGGGGGCGGTCGCCAGCCAAGTTTGTGCGGAAAGCTTTAAGCGCAATGACAAAGCCACCGAAACCGCGAGGCTACACAACGCAGCATAAACCAAAGACTGAGCCACATCGGTGTTTTCTAACGCTCCAATCAAGGAAAAGGGCTGCTCGGCTGCGACTAATGCGTGGTTACCGGTATAGAGCATAAAGAACAGGGTAGTGATGGTCAGTACCGCGATGGGTAACACCATATCCAGCATTGTGCCTTGTGCGCTGTCGCCGCCTTCCATATCTAATCCGGCCGGACGACCTTTGTGCTCATCCCACAATTTGCCTTCACGCGCCCACGCTTCATGTTGGCGCATCGGGCCAATATCCATCGGCAGGAAGATCACCACAAGCACCATCAGCAGGGTAAATACTGCATACAGATTCATCGGGATCATCTGTACAAAAGCAGAAATGGCACTGATTTCTGTCATCTCATGCGCGGTTAAAATGCCGCCAATCAGGGCAATAATATAAGCCCCCCAAGAAGAAATCGGAGTGATCACACACACCGGTGCAGCAGTCGAGTCGAGCAGATACGCTAGCTTAGCGCGTGAGATTTGGAAACGATCGGTCACCGGGCGGCAAATCGCCCCCACTGAGAGGCTATGAAAGAAATCGTCAATAAAAAAGGCAAACACCATCAAGCCAGTCAGCGCTTTGGCACTGCGGCGATCTTTACATTTGCGCTCTGCCCATAAGGCGAAAGCGCGGGTTGCGCCGGATGCGGTCATTAAACTGATCAAGCCACCGAGCAGCAGCATAAACAGCAGCATATTGATGTTTTCAGTGTTGGGCGCACCCTCTGACCACAATAACCCGCTAATTTTAGCCAACAGATATTGCAAAGTCGTCAGGGGGGAAAAATGGTTGAGCATGACGGCACCAGCGATAATCCCTGCGCCTAGCGAGAGTAAAACTCGGCGCGTGGTGATCGCCAGTAGCACCGCGAGCAGCGGCGGAATGACCGAATAAATCGAGTCAGAATAAAGGGCTAAATTCATGGATCTCACATCACCTTTTCAGGTGGAGATCTACCAGCAGGATAAAAAACACATTTCAGCGAAATAACACTTCTTATCCTTCAAGGTAGCGCTCCATAGACAACAAACTATGGCAGTCCGGCATTTGTTCAATGCTGGCCCAGCGAACGTTGATGACGCAACGAACGCTTCGGCGCTGTACCCTTTAACCAGTCCTCATCGGGGTCAACCTACGACTGGCGACTCATGAACAGCGCGCCTCTACTTAAAGGAAGTATCACGTTGAGAAGTTGATTCAAAACGTGATATGGCGCGTATATTACTGCCTTTTTAGTCGACGACAAGATTTAATTTTGTCTTTTCCGCCACGAAATGGATCTCGTATGGCATAGCCGATTGATAGCGCTAACGTTTTGCGGTTACACCGCAAGCGGCATCTCATCCGCTGGTGGTTGTTTGCTATAAACTCGTTTTAGCCCCCACAGTGCGATGATCGACATCAGCAACATAATCATGCCGAGTGGTAGCTGATTTGTCGCCGGGTACATGGCCGCGAGCAAAGTCGCTAAACCGGCCCCTAAATTCTGCATTCCTCCCAAAATCGCCCCGCCAGTCCCAGCATGATAAGGGAAAGGGGAGAGCGCACCCGTGGTGGCGGCTGGGAATAAAATACCGGCACCGAGAAAGTAAATGGTTGCCCCGCTGATCAAAGACCAAGCGTTGGTGATGTCAAACAAGCCCGGCAGCATGATCACTAATGAACCAATCAGGATGGCACTTAAACCAACCTGCATGGCCATTTTTTCACGCCAGTGCTGGCTGATAAGGTTAGACAGCCAAGCTCCGGTTAAATAACCTGGGATCGGCAGTACAAACAGTAAACTTACCGTTGTCGCAGGCAGCGCCAATACTCCGCCCAATAACACCCCAGCCGCGGCTTCAAATACTGCGAGTCCGGCGAAGGTTGCCACTAAGCAGATCAAATAGCCTTGGAAGCGGCGGGTAGCAAGCACATGCTGATAGCTGCGCAACACAGGTTCTTTCCGGCGAGCGTGGGCAGGTAGCGTTTCTATCATGCGGGTTAGCATAGTGATCACGACCGCGATAGCAAACAGCGATAAAAATAAGTAGCTTGAACGCCAACCGAAGGTTTCCGTCAGTACGCCGCCTAACACTGGCGCGACCAGCGGTGAAAAAATCAAACACATGCTGATTAAACTATTGACTTTGTGCAGGCGTTCGCCCTCAAAACAATCCCGCGAAAGGGTGCGTGACATCGCGCCACCACAACCAATCCCTAAGCCTTGTACAAAGCTGCCGATCAGAAACCATGAGTATTGATGGGCAAAAAGCGCCATCAGTGAACCCAAAATATAAATCAGTAATCCCGCGATGATGATCGGTTTACGGCCAATCCGATCGGACAGAGTACCGTAGACAAATTGCGATAAACCGTATGGGATAAGATAACAAGCCATGACCGCCTGTAATGCGGCGGGTGAAACCAGAAACTCTTGTGCCATGTAGCCGATAGAAGGCACGTACATCGTTTGGGTTGCCTGACCGACTGCAGTCAGAATCGCGATAAAAAAGGTTAATTTTGCAACGGAAAGTGGGGCAGACATCGTTATCTCCAGCTAAAAACCATATCTGATTAAAATCATCTAATGAAAAAATAGAACAGGGTCTGATTGTTGGTGCGAGATGGTATTGCTGAGAGCCTTATCTAGCAATCGATTATTGCCAGTTTGCCCACGATAAATATCTATCCAATGGATTATTTTTTCTAATTAATAAAATAAAATTCAGATGGCTTGAACCCGCAGCGAGAGCAGACTATTATCGATTTAAATGAGAATTAGTCTCATTGTTGATGGGGTTATGTTTATGTTACCACTGATGATATTACTGCTGTTGATTGGCTTGCTGGGGTTTAAGTTAAGAGTGGCTCCTAGCTTATGGATTGGGCTTGGTTTAGTGACCTTGCTGCTGAGCGTTATCAGCCACAATAGCCCATTGCCAGCCTTAGTGTTGCTGTTTTTTCTCGCTCCACTGCTGCTGGCGTTAAACAACCAAGTTTGGCGAAGCGGGTTATTTTGTTTGGTTATATTGCTGCCACAACTGATGCTGATCTAACACTGGGTTTAGTCAGCCGATTGAACGCTCCGGATAAGCGAGGTTTTAGCACCGCTATCGTAGCAGTTATACCTCGAAAATCATCCCCAAAGATCACCTATCCCAAAATGAATGACTGAAGCGAGTTTTCACATTACTGTAAACTTATGTTGCGATAGTATAGGGTGCACTGACAACGTTTTATGCAGTTTTTGTCGCGTCGACATAGCACTTTATTCTAAAAATAGGTATCAAGCATGATGATCAATAAGTTTTCTCTCAAATGGATGCTGGCGATCGCCGTAGCCATTCCTGCGGTGGCGCTGCTGTGTGTGGCCTTTTCCAGTCTCAATACCATGTCCGAGATGCAGGCCCAATCCAACCGTTTGTATGCCAACACCGCCGCACCAATGCGGGCGATGGCTGAGGCGAGCACACGGATCCCGCGTATGCGGGTGGGGATTGATATGATGCTGTTACAACAAACGGCATTGCAAGATGCCAAAGGGGTTTTGAATCGCGTGCAAGAAACACGCATGGAAGATATTCCGGAAATGCGTCAAGCGATGCAATTAGCGGTTGATTCACAGGTTAACCCTGCGCTCAGAGAGCAAGCTCGCCAATTGCAAACGCGTTTTGAACAGATGGTGCGTGAAGAGTTAGAGCCAATGCTGCAAGCTTTGGCCAATAATGATATGACCACCGCGCAGAATATCTATCGTGATCAGTATGCGAAAACTTATGGTGATATGCGTAAACAAGCCAATCAGATCCTCGATACTTTATTAGATCAAGCGGAGCAGCAAAACCGTGCTAGCGTGGTCAGTTTTGAATCTGGGCGCACCGGGCAATTGATCATGATTGCGGCGGGGCTGATCATCTCTTTTATCACCTCACTGATCATTATTACCAACTTGCGCAGCCGTGTGGCGTATTTAAAAGATCAGATGAGTTCAGCCGCGGCCAATCTTTCACTGCGCACCCGAATTGAACTGGAGGGTAACGATGAGCTGTGTGACATTGGTGCAAGTTTCAATAATTTTATTGATAAAGTGCACGCTTCGATTGAAGCGGTAGCGGACAACTCGAAAGAGTTAGCATCAATGGCTGCTAGTGTTTCGCAGCGCGCGCATACGACTCAAACCAACTGTGCGGCACAACGTGACAGAACCGTGCAGGTAGCAACTGCGATTCATGAATTAGGGGCCACGGTGGCCGAAATCGCTTCTAATGCCGCAATGGCGGCAGATGTTGCCAAACAAGCCACTTTGCATTCTGGTGAAGGTAAACAGGTGGTCGGTGAAGTACAACAACGCATTCAAACCCTCTCCAGCGAGTTAGACAGTGCAACTCAAGTGGTCACTTCGTTAGCCACTCAGATCAACGGCATTAGTTCAACCTTAGATACGATTCGCAGTATTTCAGAGCAAACCAATTTGCTGGCATTAAATGCGGCAATCGAAGCGGCCCGCGCCGGTGAGCAAGGACGTGGTTTTGCGGTGGTAGCGGATGAGGTTCGTACACTGGCTAGCCGTTCTGCCGCCTCGACCGAAGAGATTCAGCAAGTGATCAACCGCCTGCAAAGTGAGTCAAATCGTGCAGTAGAAGCAATGGAAAAAGGCCGTTCACAAAGTGATGTGGTGGTGGAGTTTGCCGCGAAAGCCAATCAATCGCTGACCGAAATTAATGGTCAGATTGATCAAATTAACGATCAGAATATCCAAGTAGCGACCGCGACCGAAGAGCAATCGACGGTAGTGGAAGACATTAACCGTAATGTGGAAGACATCAATCACCTAACCTCTGAAACTTCGCAGGTTGCTGATGAGTTGAGTCGAGCCAGTGCCAATTTGCAGCGGCTCTCTGCACAACTGGATAAATTGGTTGGAGGCTTTGAGCTATAAGTCAGTTTTCCCGCTACTGATTGAACGACTATTTTTACCTTGAGCCTCAACCTATGTTGGGGCTGTTTTTTTGTTGCTAACAGGTTGATGATCTTTCTCCTGCCGACCACAAATCAGCCCCTTATCATGCCGATGTGCTTATACAGTTGCATTGCGTTGTCGATTTTGATTATGATACCGCCATCATTAATGAGAATAAGTATCAGAGCTATTATCTTGCTTATCTCCATTACCATCGGAAACAACGGATGAAATCTCGTCTTCATTGGGCAGTGTTAGGTTTATTGGCGGCGTTTGCTGTGCAAGCAGAAACGGTCACGATTGAACATCGTTTGGGTAAAACCACTGTTGAGCAAAAGCCACAACGGGTGGTGGTGATTGGTGTGGGAGCACTGGATGCGTTGGATAGCTTCGGTATTGAACCGGTTGCGGTGGCCAAGTTTTATGGCACCCCTAGCTATTTAGCAAAATACGAGACGAATCAATATCCTAGTGCGGGATCTCAGTTTGAACCTGATTTTGAAAAAATTTATACCCATAAACCGGATTTGATTGTGATTGGTCCGCGTGCGGCGAAAAACTATCAAGAATTGTCCAAAATCGCCCCAACGATCGTGTTTGCAGCAGAAACGGAGCCGGGTTACTGGGTCAGTACCCAGCAGCAGTGGCGTAATCTTGGCAAAGTATTTGCGATTGAGTCACTGGTGGAATCTAAAATTGCTCAACTGGATGCGCAGTTTAAAGCGATCATGGATTATAACCAACAGCGCAATAATGATGCGATGTTGGTGATGAGCTCAGGTGGTAATTTAACGACATTTGGTGCTAACTCACGTTTTTCTTCGGTGTACAAAGATTTCGGTTTTCGCGAAACCGTGCCGGTCATTAAAGAAAGTGGTCATGGTGATCTGATCTCCTATGAGTATATTCGTCAGCACAATCCTAAGCACTTGTTGATGGTCGATCGTGACAAGTTGGTCAATAAAAGTGAAGTTGGTATCCGCCGAGCTTTTGAAAATGATTTAGTCAAAGCAACCACCGCCTACCAAGACGGACATCTGGCTTACCTTGATGTGAATGCTTGGTATGTGGCCATCTCCGGCGTGACCGCCACCGAACAGATGGTCGCAGATATGAAAACATTGATTGGTATGCAGTAAACCAAGGAGGGGAAACCCTCCTTGAGTTCTCAAGCTGAGGTTAGCTTTGAAAAAGTTATTGCTTGTTTTAATGGTAGTGAGTGCTTGTTCACTGCTAGTTGGTGTTGGACAACTGTCAGTAGTGGATCTGCTACAAGGGGATCCGGCGGCTTGGCAGCTACTGATGATGAGCCGAGTGCCAAGATTGTTGGCGATTGTCCTGTCTGGCGCAGGGTTAAGTATCGCTGGTCTGATTATGCAGCAGGTGAGTCAAAATCGGTTTGCTTCGCCTTCCACTTCCGGCACGGTTGAGTGTGCCATGCTCGGTTATGTGCTGAGTTTGGTGCTGTTTGGCCATGGTCAAAACCTGTGGTTGATTTTCGGTATCTCGATGTTGGGTACACTGATGTTTGTGTTTTTTATTCAGCGTATTCAGTTCAAAAACGTCATCTTTGTACCTTTAATTGGCATTATCTTTGGTAATGTGGTCGACTCGCTCGCCACCTTCATTGCCTATAAATACGATGCAGTTCAAAACCTTTCCGGTTGGGCGGTGGCCAATTTCGCCAATCTGCTCAAAGGCGACTTTGAACTACTCTATATCGCCATTCCGGTGGCAATTTTCAGCTATTTATATGCTGCGCGGATCTCGGCAGTTGGGATGGGCAAAGATTTTGCGACTAACCTTGGTCTCAAATACCAGCAGGTGATCATTATTGGGGTGGCGTTAGTGTCAATGATGTCCGCAACCGTGGTGATGATCGTCGGTCAATTACCTTTCTTGGGGCTGATTGTGCCCAATCTGGTCAGCCTGTATTACGGCGATAATTTGCGTAAAAACATTCCACTGACCGCGACTTTTGGCGCACTGTTTGTGCTGGTGTGTGATCTGGTTGGGCGGGTGATTATTTTCCCATACGAAGTGCCAATTTCGATGATCATCAGTATCTTGGGTGGTTCAATCTTTATTGCTTTGATTTTGCGAGGACAGCGCCATGCAGGATAGAAGCAAATTACTGCTGCTGATCGCGATTTCGCTGCTGTTTGCGGCATTATTTATCGGTATTGGGCTTACCGCCGATAACTACCAATATTTTTTGTCGCGCCGAGTGCCAAAAGTGTTGGCAATTGTGTTTGCCGGGATTGCGATTGCGCAGTCATCTTTGGCGTTTCAAACCATTACTCATAACCGAATTCTAACCCCGAGTATTATGGGTTTTGATGCGCTATACATGTTTACTCAAGTACTGGTGGTAGTGCTGTTTGGTGGCATGAGTAGCATTGCAATCAATGTGTATTGGAATTTTTCGCTGTCGCTAGCGGCAATGTTGAGTTTTTCAACCTTGCTGTTCACCTTTTATTTCCGTTCTGGTCATCGCAATTTGATTGTGCTGCTGTTACTGGGGGTGATTTTAGGCCAGCTATTTTCCAATGTGGCTTCATTTTTTATTATGCTGATGGACCCCAACGATTTCGCTGCCGTCCAAGCCAATATGTTTGCCAGTTTTAATAATGTGAATACCCAACTGGTGTATGTGGTTTCGCCATTACTGCTGCTGGCCTGTGTGCTGTTATATCGTCAACATCGGGTACTCGATGTGTTTTGGCTTGATCAAGATAATGCGATCAGTTTGGGGGTGGATGTGCAGCAAGTGACGCGCAATGTACTGCTGATCAGCGCGCTACTGATTTCGATTTCGACCGCGCTAGTTGGGCCGATTCTATTCTTTGGCTTGCTGGTGACTAACCTGACTCGCGAATGGTTTCGCTCCTATCGACATTCCACATTACTGATCGCGACTTCGGCGATGTCGGTGTGTGCGTTGCTCTCTGGACAATGGATTATCGAAAAAATCTTCCATTTTGGCACCACCTTGAGTGTGGTGATCAATTTTATTGGCGGCATCTATTTCTTGTCGCTGTTACTGCGCAATAAAGTGGTGTAGCAATGATCAAACTGGAAAAATTGACCAAACATTTTGGCAGCAAAAGTGTGGTGAAAGAGGCCAGTGCCCAATTTGATAAAGGGCAGGTGACGGCGATCATTGGCCCGAATGGGGCTGGTAAAAGTACCTTACTGTCCATGGCTAGTCGCCTGGTTAACCGTGATGCGGGTAAGGTGTGGATTGAACAGCGCGAATTGGTGGATTGGAACACCAAAGCGTTGGCGCAAAAACTCGCCGTACTGCGCCAATCTAACGTATTGAATATGCGTTTCACGGTACGTGAGCTGACTGCGTTTGGCCGTTTCCCCTATAGCCAAGGCAAATTGACCGCTCACGATGAGCAGATCATCAATCAAGCGATTGAGTATCTCGATCTGGAAACCATTCAATACCAGTATCTCGATGAGTTAAGTGGTGGTCAGCGTCAATTGGCCTTTATTGCGATGGTGATGGCGCAAGACACCGATTACGTTTTTCTGGATGAGCCACTGAACAATTTAGACATCAAACACTCACTGCAAATTATGTCCACCTTACGCCGCTTAGCCCATGAGCTGAATAAAGCGGTGGTGGTGGTGATCCATGACATCAACTTTGCTTCTTGTTATGCCGATAAAATCATCGCTTTGAAAAAAGGTGAGGTGGTGGCGACAGGTACCGTGGCAGAGGTGATCGAATCGACAGTGCTGAGTGCGATTTATGAAACGCCGTTTAATGTGATTGAGATGCAAGGACAGCGTTTGTGCCTCTATACCCTTCCAACCTGATGCGCAGCATTATCACTGTGCAGCTTTTGTTCGAGCCAAGCCTACCGAGTGGGTTTTAATACTGGAAAATGCCTATGTCTTATCAATCACAAGCTTGTTTACACTCTGAACACGTCGCCAAATATTTAGTGACGTTATGTCGCCATTTCGCGCGTAAAACCACTGCGACTTGGGATGAAGTCGAGGGCGAGGGGCGGATCGAATTTTCTGCTGGGATCGCTACCTTAACCGTTAATGAAGCCGAGCAGTTATTGACCTTTGTATGTCGCGCTGAAACGGAACAACAAGTTACCACTTTGCAAGCGGTGATCAGCAAGCATATGGTAATGTTTGCCCGCCGCGAAACGGTTGAATTGAATTGGCAACCAATCGAGCAAGCATAACGCCATTACTGCTACACACTTCTGCAGTACTGTCTCAGCGCTGATCATAGTGATTATGCGCTGATGGCAATTCACAAAAAGAAATATTTCTCGCCTAGAAAGAAATCCATTGTTGTCTAAGATCAACAAAAAAACGTTTCTCTCACACAAAAAACTAAAACAAAGTTGAAAGATTCAAAAATTATTGAATAATGAAATTTCTATAATGATGAAGTAAAAACACTTCCTTTTAACGTTTGAAACAGGATACCGCCCCCATGTCGAATTCGTATGTGTTGGTTATAAACTCTGGTAGCTCATCATTGAAGTTTGCAGTGATAGATTCCCAAACTGGTGAGGCGCTGATCTCAGGTCTTGGTGAGTGCTTTGGCTTGCCTGAAGCGGTGATTAGCTGGAAATATCAGGGTGAAAAAACCGCAGAGGCGATCACTGCCGCGGATCATCATCACCAACATGCGATTAACCGGATCGTGGGCTTAATGGAGAGTCTCGGTTTGGCACAAGACTTAGTGGCCGTCGGGCACCGTATTGTGCATGGCGGTGAAAAATTCACCTCAACGGTGCGGATTGATCAAGAAGTCTTGGCTGAGATTGAAAGCTTGGCCGATCTTGCTCCGCTGCACAACCCTGCCGGTGCCAAAGGTATTCAAGCCGCGATGGAGGCTTTCCCACACTTGCCACAATTTGCAGTGTTTGATACCGCATTCCACCAAACGATGCCGAAAAAAGCCTTCACAGGCGCAATTTCTCACGAGCTGTATGAGCAGTATGGTATCCGTCGCTACGGTTTCCACGGTACCAGCCACTATTATGTCAGCCGTGAAGCGGCGAAAATGCTCAATAAGCCGATTGAACAAGCCAGTTTTATTTCGGTACACCTAGGCAACGGTGCTTCAGTGTGTGCGATCAGTCATGGTCAATCGGTGGATACTTCGATGGGCTTCACCCCATTAGCCGGGCTAATGATGGGAACCCGTTCTGGCGATTTAGATCCCGGCATCATCGAATTTTTGATGAAAAAAGGTTGGAGCCAAGAGCGCGTATTTGACACGCTGAATAAAAAATCCGGCTTCTTGGGGGTTTCTGGCCTCACTTCTGATGCTCGCGGTATTTTAGAAGCGATGGAGCAGGGTCATGCTGGCGCGAAGTTGGCATTTGAAGTCTTCACCTATCGCGTTGCGAAATACATTGGCTCTTACCTGATCCCACTCGATCATCTGGATGCGATCATCTTCACTGGTGGTATTGGTGAAAATTCACTGCCGATCCGCCGTGAAATTTTAGCCAATCTGAAGTTGCTCGGTTTCGTCGAAGATGAATTAGGCAACCAAGCCGCTCGCTTTGGGAATGCGGGGATTATCGCTAAATCAGAGCTACTTAATGCGGTGGCTTTGGTGATCCCGACCAATGAAGAATTCGTGATCGTATCGCAAGCGATGGCACTGCTAAATAGCAAGTGATCCCATCACTTTTTCAAGGGCTGGTGTTGCCAGCCCTTTCTCTATCTGCTTTTTGCCTCTATCCGCCTTTTTCTCTATCCATCAGATTAATTCAAGTTTGCTTTCGCGATTCCTCCCGCGATCTCTGATTCACCATAACTAAAAATTATTAACATGATAATGATTGATAATTTTTTGCTTGGCATTCTTTGCCGTATCTTATTAGCAATTTAGCGCGAACTGCGTGTTATCAGCACAGGTGAAAAATGAAATTTCTGCATACGATGATTCGAGTCACGGATCTCGATCAATCGATTGATTTTTATACCCAGCTATTAGGTATGAGTGTGTTAGAACGGATAGAAAACGCCCAATACCGTTACACTTTGGTCTTTGTCGGTTTTAAAGATCAAGCCGACAGTACCACTATCGAGCTGACTTACAACTGGGATACGGATCACTACGATTTAGGCAACGCGTTTGGTCACCTTGCTCTCGGTTGTGAAGATATTTATGCCGCTTGCGATAAGATCCGCCAACTGGGTGGTAATATTGCTCGTGAGCCAGGGCCAGTAAAAGGCGGGCAAACCCACATTGCGTTTGTCAAAGATCCGGATGGTTATGCCATAGAACTGATCCAAACCAGTAAGTAGGATATCGTTATGAAAAATGTCTTGTTTCAATCGATTCAACTCGATCAATTAACCCTAAAAAATCGGATTGTGATGCCACCGATGACCCGCTCACGCGCAAGTCAGCCGGGCAATCTCGCCAATCAGATGATGGCGACGTATTACGCCCAGCGCGCCTCTGCCGGATTGATTGTAGCAGAAGGCACGCAAATCTCGCCGATGGCTCAAGGTTATGCTTGGACGCCGGGGATTTACACGGCACAGCAAATTGCCGGTTGGAAAACAGTGACGCAAGCGGTCCATCAACAAGGTGGGGTGATTTTTGCTCAGCTTTGGCATGTGGGGCGGGTTACTCATCCCGATAATATTGGTGGTGAGCAGCCGATCTCTTCTTCTGCCTTGAAAGCCGATAAGGTCAAAGTTTTCGTGGATAATGGCACCGATCAACCCGGTTTTGTTGATGTGGTTGAGCCTAGAGCAATGACGCAAGCGGATATTGATCAAGTGATTGCTGAGTATCGTCAAGCGGCGTTAAATGCGATCGAAGCAGGCTTTGATGGCATTGAATTGCATGCGGCTAATGGCTATTTGGTCAACCAATTTATTGATTCGGAATCAAACCAACGTAGCGATCAATATGGCGGCAGCCTTGCCAATCGACTGCGTTTTCTTGATCAAGTGGTTGCTGCTCTGGTTGATGCCATCGGTGCGGGTCGGGTTGGAGTACGTTTGGCACCCTTAACCACACTCAATGGTACTGTTGATGCCAACCCGATCGAAACCTACACCGCGGCAGCAGCGTTACTCAATCAACATGGCATTGTTTATCTGCATATTGCTGAAGTGGATTGGGATGATGCGCCAGAGATGCCAGTGTCATTCAAACGCGCATTACGCGAAGCTTATCAAGGTGTGCTGATTTACGCTGGTCGCTACAGCGCAGAAAAAGCCGAGCAAGCGATCGAGCAAGGATTAGCCGATATGATTGGTTTTGGCCGACCTTTTGTAGCCAATCCCGATCTGCCTGCGCGTCTGCAGCACGGCTATCCACTTGCGGAGCACGATCCAAATACGCTATTTGGTGGCGGCGAGCAAGGGCTGACCGATTACCCCACCTATCAGCCATAACCACTCAATTTTTTGATCACATAAGCGCTAACACCGATGGTCGTTAGCGCTTAATTTTTGCTGGATCAAACGGCTATTCTGCAGGCTCAAACCACGTTGAGCGAAAATCAAACCAACCTAAGTTATTCAGATGAATCCCTTGCGCATTGGCTGGCCCTTTTAGACGCATCCAATGATGGAAGAGAGGTTGCAGCCAGCCCGAATGGATAACTTGCCACATCAGTTGTTCTGAGCTAATTGCACCGCTGCGCCATTGGTGATGCAAACTGTGTAACTGCTTATGATCAGTGCCGCAGATCGAGCGGCGCAGCAGCGGTGAGCCGAGTAACCATGCGCCCACATGCCAGCTTTCCGGGATGGGGAAATTGATGGTACCCAGCCAGAGATCAATATTGTCTGCTGCCCCTTGCGCCCATTGCTCATAAGGTAACTCAACCAGTTCAAGCTCAATCTGGTGCCGCTGGAGTAAATTTTCCAACGCTTTGCTCAGCATC
Organism: Vibrio chanodichtyis; assembly: GCF_028863985.1. Classification (NCBI taxonomy): domain Bacteria; kingdom Pseudomonadati; phylum Pseudomonadota; class Gammaproteobacteria; order Vibrionales; family Vibrionaceae; genus Vibrio; species Vibrio chanodichtyis. The sequence continues at coordinate 30,327 of NZ_JARBFT010000013.1, forward strand.
GGAAACTCAGGATGGTGGTCATGGTAGGCGAGGCGGATCAGTGCCGTGGATGCTTGATTATCGAGGCTCTGTCTGTCAAAAGGTGAACTGGGTTGCAGAGCGGCAATTCGGTGGCACCAATTGGGCAACAAACTGCTTGCCGGAACCCATAAGTGGCGAATGGCCGGATTGAGCTCTTGTGCGATCGAATAAGGGTTGAGCAGTTGTTGTAGCCAAGCGCGCCGCTCGGGTTGTTGCCAGTGGCGAGAGTGACTATCACAAAGTAGAAAATAGCCGCCTTGCTCTAAAAACATCTCTTCCAGCCATTCCGTCGGTCCTCCGGTCAACTCCGAAGCTTCCCCTGCGATATATTGCTGATCACTCAAGCTTGAACTCAACCAAGTGGTATTGGTATGTAAAGCGGCGGCTGGTGGGTTTGGCTCAAGCGTATCCGTGGTTTGCTGGGTCAAATTGGGCCACATCAGAATATCAACCTGATCGAGTAAAGCGCGCAAGCCAAAATAGCCATCAAATGCGCTGAGAGACAAACGCCGTTGATCATTTTGTACCACTTGATAGGGGCCAGTGCCGATTGGAATACGTGCAAAGTGCTCCATTTGATGCTGCTGTGCAGGCAGGATCAATGCTGAGGCGGTTGCCAACAGTTGCGGGAAATTCACATCTGGCGCGTTGAGTACAAACTCGACACAGTGCGGCCCAACAATCTTGATCTGTTCAATATGTGAGAAGAGTGCAAGCTCACGAGCACGGTTAAGTGAGGCGGTAATATCGGCGCAAGTCAGTCGCTGGCCATCATGAAACTGTACCGCTGGCCGAATATAAAAACGCCACAGTAATGGAGTGATTTGCCGCCAGTAATGAGCCAAATCTGCCGCCAATTCACCATTTTCCTCTTTTATCCGGGTTAAGCCACTAAAGATCTGGCGCACGAGGTGACGTTCGGAGCGCCGTAAAGGGGTTGCTGGGTGCAAGTTGGGCATGGTTCGGTAATAGGGCACGCGCAGAACTTGCTGCTCAGGATCGATGCAAAACCCCAGTTTCGATCGCAATAAGGGCGCGATTAAATGTTGCTCGGAACCGAGCAGATCGATCGCTTCATTGAAGCGACCTTGATCAATTAAGTAGGCGGCTTTATTACTAATTAGCTGATTTTTATTGCTTAACAGAGTCAGCTTTGAGCGTTTTCCTCGTCCAAATTCCCCTTGCCATGCAATCCATCCGGACTGTTGCATTTTGAGCAAAAGATTACGCATATGCCGTTTGGTACAAAACAGCGTGTCAGCCAACTGTTGTAAGGTGACCCAAACGCTAGTTTCACCAAAGTGGTTAAGCAGCTTGAGATAGTGTTGTTCGAGTCGATGGTTTGGCATAAAAGAGGAACTTAAAAAGATTGAATACAGCAATTTTTAATTGCCTTAATTTAGGCCATTCTAGCGCTATCAACAAGGCCTATCTCATGGTGAGTGAAGCGTTTTTCTTGTGGCAAATTCACGGTTAATGCGTTGATGATCTTGTGATCAATCAACCGATATCAATCAATGGAGAGTGTTAATGCACACCAAAATTAATAAAGACACTACAATTTGTATGTCATTAGCGGCCAGACCAACCAACTTTGGTACCCGTTTTCATAACTACCTCTATGCTGCGCTCAATCTCAATTATCTTTATAAAGCTTTTAGCAGCCAAGATTTGGTTGGTGTTATCGCTGGAGTGAGAGCGTTAAACTTTCGTGGCTGTGCGATTTCGATGCCATTTAAGGAGGCGGTGATCCCATTGGTTGATGAGCTGGATAGCTCTGCTGCGGCGATTCAATCGATCAACACCATTGTGAATACTGATGGTCATCTTAAGGCGTATAACACCGATTACATTGCGATAGTGACTCTGCTCAAGCAATACGCAATTGCGAAGGATGTCTCTTTTGTACTGAAAGGCAGTGGCGGCATGGCCAAAGCGGTGGCATGTGCGCTAAGAAATTTAGGCTTTACCCGTGGGGTGATCGTGGCGATGAACCCCTCAAGTGGCCAAGCATTAGCCGATTTATGTGGTTTTACTTGGCAGCCCGATATGCAGGGCCTCGCCGCCGATTTGCTGATCAATGCCACCCCGCTTGGTATGGATGGTGGCCCTGAAGCTGGCAAACTCTGTTTTTCTGAACCTGAAATTGAGCGGGCGCAGATCCTGTTTGATGTGGTCGCCATGCCTGCGGTGACCCCTGCGGTGGCGTTTGCTCAATCGATCGGTAAAACGGTGATCACAGGTAGCGAAGTTTTTGCGATTCAAGCCGTCGAGCAATTTCAGTTATACACTGGCATTAAACCGAGTCAGGAGCTGTTTGAACAAGCCGCTGCTTATTCGCGAAGCGAGTGCTCCGCTTGTTAAGCGATTTCATTTCTCGTTCACCATTGTGACTTAATCTTAGGTAAGCAAAAAAAACATTCCTCCTCATTGCTGAGGAGGAATGTGATGTAATTTACCGGTTTGATGGATTGATCCGTAAGCTTTAACCGCGACCGAGCATGCGCGCTATGGTGGCATCTTTATCGATCACTTGGTGTTTAATCGCCGCCAGAATATGCAGCAGTACAATCGCGATGATCAGTGGTGGTGCGGTTTTGTGAATGGCTGAACCTAATTCTTGGAGCCAAGGTAGGCTTTCGCCTGCGGCAACCAGTGTATAGCCAAACACTTCTAGCGCGCGGCCACCGCCGATGTTCATTGCAATCCCGGAGATAGGCATCGCCAGTGTTGCGAGCATCAGTAAACCATGCACCGCTTTGGCGGCTTTGTATTGCCAAGCCGGCATGACCGAGGCTGGCGGGATCGCACCCTCTTTAATCCGCCATACAATGCGGGTGAGCGCAATCAGCAAGATCATGACTCCAAAAGATTTATGCAGAGCCAGCAACTGCAGTTTTTCCGGTCCGCGTGGCAGCTCAGAGAGATAATCTCCCACCATAAATACACCGATAAAGGCTAACCCTGTGATCCAATGCAGAGCGATTGAGGTTTTCGAGTAGGTTTTTGCGGTATCCATAATTGATTTCCATCAGTTTTATTCGTTCATGACTATTATGAGCCATTTGTTCTGATTGTGAATATTTTGTTGATTAAATTGTGTGAATGTAAGGTTTGATGGTTTGGCTAGGGATAAGTGGCGTTCATCGGTCATTTTTCAAGCGGATAATGGCTAGGGGATGGAGTGTCAGTTGTGATGGGGCTCAGTCGTTATCGCAGCATCGTTCAGGAGCAGCACGAGTTTGTTCCTGAACGATGATTGCTTGGCTTAGCGGCCAACAAACGCGACTACCACCTTATCCTCGCCGAGTTGACGAGTGAAAAGATAGGCATTAGCTTGCGCAATTTCGCGATGTTCACCCGCGCCAATCGCTGGGTGACGTTGGCGGAATTGACCTAAAGTTTGCCAGTGCTTCAGTAACGCTTGGCGCTCGTTATTCCACTCCCATGGCATATCGGAACGGGTGCCTTGATGGAAATCATCAGCATAGGGTCCCGCTTCGCGCGCTACTTCATCGCCGTAATAAACTTGAACCGCACCAGGGGTCAGCAGCAGAGCATTGGCGGCGCTACGTTGCATTTCAAATGATTTAAAGCGGCCAAAAAACAGCTCGGTATCATGCGAAGACATATAGCTGACGGGATTGAAATCCGGGTATTTGCTGAGGGTTTGTGCGTAATCGCGATACACCATCGCCATTTGGCTTAAACAGGCGGCACCATTATCCATCCGTTTTTGAATATCAAAGTTAATCAGTGCATCGAAACCATCATCAAAGTAAGGGCTACGATAAGCGCCGTGTCCCCATACTTCGCCCATCATCCAAAATGGTTCACCAGTTTGATTATGCTCTTGTCGCCATGCGTTGAGGCTAGCCGTGGCTTGTTGTTTCAAGCGTTGCCACACCGCACCTTCAACATGTTTGACCGTATCAATTCGAAAACCGTCGATCCCAAAGCGGCGTACCCAATCGGTTTGCCATTCAACCAAATAATCAGTGACACTGTAACCTGACTTGTTCACTACACGCGTACCGGGATTATTCAGTAACCATTGTGGTGGACTAACCGCTTGGGTTGATTCGGTGCGAAAATCGGGCAGGCCAGCGAGGTTCATAGTGATATCACTGCTGCCCGGTTTCGGGTAACCCGGTAAGCCTGCGCGTACCCAATCGCCACCCCACCATTGGCTCCATTTTGGGCTTTGGTAATCAATCGCTTGGTGAAAGCTATGCCAATTTTGTTTGGCTGTGGGCTGCCATTGGCTCCAACGTTCAGGCAACATCGGCGCGTTAACAATTTCAATCGCATCTTGTTGTAAATCCGCTAACGTGGCATAACCAGCATGGTTCAGTACCGCATCAAGTAATACTTTGATGCCGCGTCGATGCGCTTCGCGCACCAGCGTTTGTAAATCTTCATCCACTCCGAAATTGGCGTCAATTTTAGTGAAATCTCGCGTCCAGTAGCCGTGATAAGCATAAAAGGGGAACGAACCTTTCTCGCCACCGCCCACAAAACCGTGTACTTGTTCAACAATCGGTGACAGCCAAATCGCATCGGTGCCGAGACTTTGAATGTGATCGAGCTTAGCAATCACGCCTTTTAAATCACCGCCGTGAAAAGTGCCGATTTCTTGCTGACCATCTTTTTGCCGACCGTAACTGCCATCATTGCTGGGATCACCATTGTAAAAGCGATCAATCATCACGAAATAGATGTTGGCGTTGCGATAGGTAAAAGGTTGCGCTTGGATTGGATGATGCTCAGCGACCGGTTCGAGTAGCACTAAACCACCACTGTCGGTTGATGGGGTTAGGCGGACTTGACCTTGGTTTACCGTCACCACTTGGTCGGTAAACGCATCTCGCAACTGAGTCCCATCAGCAAAGCTGTTGGCCAAATTTAAGGCCACTTCACCACCTTGGTAAGTTTGACAACTGACATTTGGGATTGGGCGGCGAAATTCACTGGTTGCCGCTTTGGTGGTTTGACGTACTAGTGTGAGCGTATTGTTTTGTGCTTGCCATTGAAATGCGTAATCACCGGTAAAACGGATGTTCAACGGCAGTTGGGTCGGTGCATGACAGTTTAAAGCAAATGGAGTATTGAATTTGATCTCTTGAGCCGTCGTCGCGGCACAATCACCCTCAATACCACTAATGGTTAAGGTGTAATCGCCTTTGGTCAGTGGGATCACCAACGGTGCATCGGCTGCGAGTGGAAAATCGCGACTGTTGGTGGTGGTTGCTATGGTTAAATTGGCGGTTAAATTCGGCGCTGCCAATACTGGCAAGCTGAGGGTAGACAGCAGTGCTAAGGTCAGAGTATTGCGTTTCATCGTCGATCCTTGATGGTGATTCGGTCATTGGTATTGACCGCAATCCGATGTTCTCTCCGGCTATATTTGTCCGGTTATGATGGGTGAATAATGTGTTATCCATGGCTGCGGCAATTGCATGAGGACGCTAGCGGTGGATAGGGACAGCATAATTGGCTCGCGGTTGATCAACATCATTCTTAGCTCTACGCCTTGTTTACTTGCACTGCATCACAACTTGAGCGCTAAAGGCGTAGCGGGCTTAAGCTGCGAGGGGCGAATCCGTGGCTGATAAGATAGCTATTGAGTGCTATTGTGCTGAAAAAGCCAAGCTAAGTCACAACCTGATCAATCGCTATTGATAGGTTTTGCACAAAACATGCGCTGTGCTTAGGATGTGGCGAAGTCAAAATGGGAGAGACACAATGCAACAATCTAAAGTGGTACCAAAAGCGACCATCGCCCCACAAGGACCAGAGCTTTCCGAACTGGTACAAGGCTATTGGCGATTGGCCGAGTGGCATATGACACCACAGCAGCGCTTAACGTTTCTCAAGCAACATATTGAGTTGGGGGTCACCAGTGTTGATCACGCGGATATTTATGGCAATTATCAATGTGAAACACTATTTGGTGAAGCTCTAGCGCTGCAACCTGCACTGCGTGAGCAAATCCAAATTATTACCAAGTGTGATATCCAATTGTGTAGCGAGCGTTTTCCTGAGCGCAAAATCAATCACTACGACACTAGCGCCGCGCATATCCATCAATCGGTCAATCATTCACTGCAACGCCTCGGCGTTAGCGAAATTGATGTGCTATTGATCCATCGCCCCGATCTATTAATGAATGCCGATGAGGTTGCCGAAGCGTTTGCTGAGCTGCACAAAGTCGGCAAAGTGAAACATTTTGGGGTATCGAACTTTACGCCAGCTCAATTTGATTTGCTGCAATCTCGTTTGGGTAAACCACTGGTGACCAATCAAGTGGAAATTAATCCGCTGAATTTCGAAGTAGCGCACGATGGTACTTTGGAGCAGGTGCAGCGTCTGCGTGTGCGCCCGATGGCGTGGTCATGCTTGGGTGGCGGGGCAATTTTCTCCGGTCAAACTGAGCAATCTCAGCGCGTACGTGCGGTGCTGGAAGAGATCCGTGTCGAGTTGGGTGCTGAGTCACTTGAGCAGGTTATTTACGCTTGGGTACGCCGTTTGCCAAGCCAACCACTGCCAATTATCGGTTCCGGTAAAATTGAGCGCGTGCAAAGTGCGATCGCAGCTTTATCGCTACAACTGACTCGTGAACAATGGTATCGCGTATGGGTTGCATCTAAAGGCCATGGTGTACCATAACCGGATTGGTTTTTTATGGTTTGATCCTCTTGCGCCAGTCTCTGCACTGGCGCTGTTTTGTATCAATAAAGCCCAAATGGAAGCGCTCAAATTGAAGCTTCGCTAGGTGTATTTGAGCTTCAGCCTGTAATGCATTTTCTCAATCATGGCCTTGCTCGCCCTCTTGCTAATCTGTTCTTGAATGACCATGTCCATGGTGATGATTTTTACCTTTGGTGTCGATTTTTTTGCTGTGCTGTGAGTTCATTTTTTGTTCGATTGTCACAACTGAGATACTGGATATTTATCATGATAATCTGCAGAGATTTAGTCATGCAGCTCCTCATAAATTAGTCTATAAGTTTAGGTGCAAAGGCAGACTCTTGCTATGAGAAACGGCAGTGTCGATTTGCATTCACTTACCCTAATCACAGAGCGTTCTATGTTGATTGAGATTGGCTCATTGGATGCTGATTCGCAGCACCAAGTTACCCGATAGGTGTGAATTGCTACTAAGATTACAGCGCGATAAAAATCACGCACCGTGATCACTATCATCAGAACAGCCAGGGGGCAATATGGAGTCTCAAGTCGTCACTCAACCAGTCATCGTAAAAGGTTTATCAGGGGAAGTTTTGGTCGTTAATGCGCAAGGACAAGCGCGCAAGGTTAGCCTAGGTGATGTATTGCAATCTGGGGACATTATCATTGCCGACAACCTTGGCGAGTTGCTGTTGCAAAATGCATCCACGCAACAGGATATTTCCCCAGATGTAGCTCAGCTTGATGTGACCAATGTTGATGAACAAACGATCGCGGCAATTCAGCAAGCCATCTTAGATGGGGTTGACCCAACGCTTGCTTTGCAAGAGGCTGCGGCAGGGGTGGCTGTTGCTGGTTCGGCCAATAATGGTGGGATCACCATTGATAGCCTGCGCCCAGAAGTGTTGGCGAGTACCGTATTTGATACCCATGCTTTAACCTCACAAATTTTGTCGAGTACACGGCGTGGCGGCAACTTACTGCGTTTTGCTGAAGGCGGTGAAACTCTTAACGCACAAGTGAGCGAAGGATCTTTGCAGCTCGGAACATATCCGCAAATCTCTAGCGTGACAGCTTTAATTAGCGCAGGTAGCTTGGCTTTGTTGCCCGGATCTTTTGTTCCTGCCTCCTCTTTTTTGGCGGAGTTGTTGGCAGAGTTTAACCGCGACATCACTTCCTCTGGCCGGCCAGTTCAGTTTTATTATGATGCGGCAACGAACACGATTATTGGTGAGCAAAATGGCACGGAAGTACTGAGTATTACCATCTCCGCTCAATCGGTTGGACGTGATCTCAACCTGACGATTACCACTACGCTTAGCCAGCCTATTGATCACCTACCAGGGGTTGGCGCTGGATTAGTCTCAATTAAAGGCGATCAAATTTCGATTGCGCTGCAGTTAACTGGCACCGACAGTAATGGTAATGCTATCCGAGCGCCAATCACTATGGATATTGCGATTAATGATGGTCGTGTGCCGGTGATGGTTGATGAGCCGACTCTCAGTTTGCATGAAAATGATCTGTCAGTTGGCTCGGATCAAACAGACGCATTGACGGTCTCCGGTCAGTTTGAGCCTCAGCTGGGGTCAGATCGCGTCGCCTCTTATCAAATCGATCCGAATAGTGCCAATCCAATCGCCGGATTGACCTCACAAGGTGCCGCTGTGATCTTAGGTGAGCCGACCATAATTAATGGTAACCGAGTTTACCAAGCCACTGCCGATGGTCGCGATATTTTCCAATTAACCCTGAATGCGAATGGCAGTTATCGCTTTGTATTACAAGGTTCGCTGGATCATGCGGCGGGCAGTGATGTGCTTAGTATTCGTTTGCCGATTGTGGCGCTGGATTATGACAACGACCGTTCAGCACCCGGTTATCTCACCATTCAAATTCAAGATGATCAGCCTAACATTACGGGTGTAGAGCCGCTAACAGTGGTCGAACAATCGCTGACGACAGGCTCCCTTCCTAGTGGCACCGGTTTGTTGGCTGAGGGGCATTTCACTACTATTCAAGGCTCTGATCGAGTGATTTCGTACCGTCTTGAAAATTTGACTGATGCGATAGCTGGCCTGACATCTAAGGGAGTGGCCGTTACGTTGAGTGAGTCGCTGGATGCAAATGGCAATTACCATTACACCGCCAGTGCCGGTGGCAGTGCGGTATTTAGCTTAGTGCTCAATACCGATGGCAGTTACACGTTTACCTTGCAAGGAACGCTGGATCATGCGCTGGATCTGGACGAATTATTGGTCAATTTCACCGTGGTTGCGACCGATTTTGATGGCGATACCAGCCGTATTGTATTACCCGTCACCATTGCTGACGATAAACCGACCCTTAATGAGGTACAGCCGTTGTCGCTGAGTGAAGATGATTTAGCGCAAGGCTCAGATGTCAGCCAAGAGCCACTCAGCGCCACAGGTCAATTTAGCGTGGTACAAGGGGCGGATCGGGTGGTCAGTTATCAGCTCGACAGCAGTATCAATCCGGTGCAAGGCTTAACTTCGCACGGGGTGGCGGTAACACTTTCTTCTCCGGTCGCCGATAGCAATGGCAATCTGACTTACACCGCGAGTGCAGGCTCAACCCCGATCTTTACCTTAGTGCTCAATACAAATGGCAGTTATGCCTTTACCTTGCTCGGAGTAGTCGATCACGCGATGGGCAGCGATAGCCAGTTATTGAACTTTACCGTGCAGGCCACTGATTTTGATGGTGATAAAACCAGTGTCACGCTGCCGGTGACCATTGTCGATGATAAACCGACTATTAGCGCGGTGCAGCCGTTGTCGCTGAGTGAAGATGATTTAGCGCAAGGCTCGGATGTCAGCCAAGATCCACTCAGTGCTACGGGTCAATTTAGCGTAGTGCAAGGCGCCGATCGGGTGGTCAGTTATCAGCTTGATAGCAGTGTCAACCCCGTGCAAGGCTTAACTTCGCACGGGGTCGAGGTCACGCTTTCTTCTCCGGTCGCCGATAGCAATGGTAATCTGACTTACACCGCCAGCACCGGTGGCAGTGCGGTGTTTAGTTTGGTACTTAATACTAATGGCAGTTATACCTTTACCTTGCTCGGGGTGGTCGATCACGCGGTGGGTAGCGATAGCCAGTTATTGAACTTTACCGTGCAGGCGACCGATTTTGATGGCGACACCAGCCG
>NZ_JARBFT010000013.1:40246-72897 GCF_028863985.1 Vibrio chanodichtyis
ATTAGCGCGGTGCAGCCGCTGTCGTTGAGTGAAGATGATTTAGCGCAAGGCTCGGATGTCAGCCAAGAGCCACTCAGTGCCGCAGGTCAATTTAGCGTGGTACAAGGGGCGGATCGGGTGGTCAGTTATCAGCTCGACAGCAGCGTCAATCCAGTACAAGGCTTAACTTCCCATGGGGTGGCGGTCACGCTGTCGGCTCCGGTGGCCGATAGCAATGGCAATCTGACGTACACCGCTAGTGCGGGTGGCAGTGCGGTGTTTAGTTTGCTGCTCAATACTAATGGCAGTTATACCTTTACCTTGCTCGGTGTGATTGATCACGCGGTGGGTAGCGATAGCCAGTTATTGAACTTTACCGTGCAGGCGACCGATTTTGATGGTGATAAAACCAGTGTCACGCTGCCGGTGACCATTGTCGATGATAAACCGACTATTAGCGCGGTGCAGCCGTTGTCGCTGAGTGAAGATGATTTAGCGCAAGGCTCAGATGTCAGCAAAGAGCCACTCAGTGCCAGTGGTCAATTTAGCGTAGTGCAAGGCGCCGATCGGGTGGTCAGTTATCAGCTCGATAGTAGCGTCAATCCGGTACAAGGCTTAACTTCCCATGGGGTGGCGGTCACGCTGTCGGCTCCGGTGGCCGATAGCAATGGCAATCTGACGTACACCGCTAGTGCGGGTGGCAGTGCGGTGTTTAGTTTGCTGCTCAATACTAATGGCAGTTATACCTTTACCTTGTTTGGGGTGGTGGATCACGCGGTGGGTAGCGATAGCCAGTTGCTGAACTTTAAAGTACAGGCTACCGATTTTGATGGCGACACCAGCCGTATTGTATTACCCGTCACTATTGTTGATGATAAACCGACCATTAGCGCGGTGCAGCCGCTGTCGTTGAGTGAAGATGATTTAGCGCAAGGCTCGGATGTCAGCAAAGAGCCACTCAGTGCTACGGGTCAATTTAGCGTGGTACAAGGCGCCGATCGGGTGGTCAGTTATCAGCTCGACAGCAGTGTCAACCCAGTACAAGGCTTAACCTCCCATGGGGTGGCGGTCACGCTGTCGGCTCCAGTCGCTGATAGCAATGGCAATCTGACTTACACCGCCAGTGCGGGTGGCAGCCCGGTGTTTAGTTTGCTGCTCAATACTAATGGCAGTTATACCTTTACCCTGCTCGGGATGGTTGATCATGCGGTGGGTAGCGATAGCAAGTTATTGAACTTTAAAGTGCAAGCCATCGATTTTGATGGTGATAAAACCAGTATCACGCTGCCAGTCACGATCACCGATGATAAACCGCTCATTAACGCAGCAGAGTCATTATCAGTGAGTGAAGATGACTTAGTGAAAGGTTCCGACAGCAGCAAGGAGCCATTAACAGCCACTGGCCAATTCACCACCACTCAAGGTGCGGATCATGTGGTTGCTTATACTTTGAACCCGACGGCAAATCCATTAGCCGGCGTGACCTCTGGCGGTCAAACCTTGAGCTTAACCGATCGGGTCGATGCCAATGGCAACCATATCTATTCGGCGAGTAAACCAGATGGCAGTGTTATTTTCACCTTGCAGCTCAATGTTAATGGCAGTTATTTATTCACGTTATCTGGACCGTTGGATCACGCCGTCAACAGTGATCAATTACTGCTTAATTTCAATGTAGTTGCCACCGATTATGATGGTGATAGCTCAACGATGGTATTGCCGGTCACGGTATTGGATGACAAACCACTTGTGATCAGCGCACAAGCCTTGTCGGTGAATGAAGATGATTTGGCTTTGGGAACCGATCAAACCAAAGAAGCCACTTCGGTATCGGGACAATTTACTGCCACTCCCGGCGCAGATGGTGTTATTTATCAACTGGATACCAGTGCAGGCCGTGATACTGGATTGACGTCACAAGGCCAGCCAGTCGTATGGGGTACACCAACCGTTAATGGTCAAATTTATACTTATCAAGCGATCGCCAATGGCGTGGTTATTTTTAGCTTAGTGCTGCGGCCTGATGGCAGCTATAGCTTTACTTTAACGGGTGCCGTGGATCATCCGCTCAATGCCACTCAACTGACGCTGAATATTCCGTTATTCGCCCAAGATTTTGATGGTGATCGCTCGTCAATCCTGTTGCCAGTGACCATTGTTGATGATGTGCCGATCTTGTATGACAAAAATATTGCCTTGCAAGAAAATGCGGCGCTTCAATCGGTCAACATGTTCTCACGTGATAATAATTTGAGCGCGGATACTCAAGGTGCAGATCGTGGGGTGATCACCCAATTCAGTGCGGTTGACAGCGTAGGGCGCGATATTCAATTCCGTGATGGCAATCAATTGCTGAATGATGTGCAGCTCAATGGTGCGTTGAAAACCGTCACGGTGGTGGAAATCATCAATGGCGTGAGCCGCGATCTCGGTAGCTTAACGATTCAGCCGAATGGCACCGCAAGTTTTAAACCTGTGGCGCAGTTGCAACACACGGAAGGTAATGACATCAAATTTACCGTTAATGTTACTGGAACTGATTACGATCGGGATACTTCAACCGAGCAACTGAATATCACGATCTCGGATCAGAAAGCGACTATTACCCAACAAAAATTTATCGGTTATGAAGATCAAGGACATGATGCATCACTGAACTCAGTTCCGGTTGGTGAGCAAAGTAATACCCAAGATAATTTGGGTGGTCTAACTGGCGATGCGTTGAAATTAGCCTTACAGATCAACCTCTACGATGTCGACCAAGCGGAAAGTTTAGGCAATGTTTCGATCTTGAATCCCAACAGCCTCGCTGGCGATTTTTATTATCTCAATGCAAGTAATCAATTGATCAAATTGGAGGTGGATCCCGCCAGTGGTCGAGTGGTGTTGCCAGCTGCGCTAGTGCAGCAGTCGCTCAATGGGACCATCGCGACCGTCAATAACCTGTATTTTGTACCCGATCGCCACACATCGACCGATAACAATGGCATGAGTGCTTCGGTTAGTGTCGATATTCTACATAATGGGGTTCGCGATCATACTACGAGCGGTACGATGCGGATTGAAATTGAGAGCGTAGCCGATATTGCCACTTGGAAAAGCAGCAGCGTATTTCACTATGATGGCCAGGAAGATAGTCGCCATGTGCCGCTGAATATTAGTGCAGAAACGCAAGACAGTAGCAGTCCTGAAACGATCACTTATCAACTGCGCTTTACCGAAAATGGTCAGCATGCCAAATTGGTATACAGCGATGGTTCATTGATCCCGAGCACCACCGATGCCAGTGGCACTTACTATGTGGTCGCGGCCAACAAAATTGGCCAAGTGCAGGTTGATCCAAGCGATAATTTCTCCGGTCAAATCAAACTGGATGTGACGGCAATAAGCCAAGAACAGACCAACTTTGTGACGGGTAAACAGACCGCGCAATCGGAAACCAAGCAGATCGTGATTGATGTCTCCCCAGATGCGGATCGCGGTAGCTTTACGGTCAATCGCATTTCGATTTTCGAGGATAATGCGGCCAGTCAAAATGCGCTCGATCCAAGGGTAGAGCACGATCCTTTGCTGCTCAGTGAAGTGATTCGCATGACCGGCTCTGCTGATGTTGATGGTTCCGAAAATCTGTTTGTACGCTTGTCGGACTTTACCGACAGCGGTGCAACGCTGGTTTGGCTGGGGGCGGGAGCGAGCCCGATCACGCTTGGAACCTATCCTAATGGCACTACTTATTATGAAATTCCACAGAGTGTACTGGCACAAGTGGAAGTTTTACCCACAGCGCACAGTAACCAAGACTTTTCGTTTGTCGTACAAGGCATCGTTAAAGACACCGCCAATTTATCGACGGGTCAAGTACAGGATATTGAATCCTTGGGCAGTAAAACTGTGTATGTGGCGGTGAAAGGGGTCGCTGATTTGCCGGCGATTGAATCGATAGGTGGTAATCACTGGCAAGGATTCAATGATGGTACTCATCAAGGTGTGATGGTGACCGTTAAGGAAGACAGCACGGTCGATCTCAATTTCACGATTCTTTCGGGAGAGCTAGCGCAAAGTCCAAGCGATCACTCAGAGACGATTTCCGTGTTGCTTTCCAATATCCCCGATGGAGTAAAATTGTTTGACAGTGATGGCCGCAGCGTGGATTTGGTGTTTGCAGGTTACGATAGTCAGCAAAAACCCACCTACCAAGCGAATATGACGGTTGCGCAAGTGATCACCGGAATTCAGGTTCAGCCGACCGCATCGTCTACCAAAAATATTGATATTACCGCGACAGTGATCGTGACGGAAGACGATGGTCATGTGCGCCAAGTGCAAAATACCATTCGTATTTTGGTCGAGCCAAAAATTGATATGGTTGAGAACTATCACAATGCTGCGGTAGGTAATGAAGACTCTCGGATCAACGTCAACTGGGTGCCACAAAATAGCGCGGGGAATATTCAGTATCCAGATGGACAAGAGTATTTCAGTCGCGTCGAAATTTCCGGATTCCCAGTGGGCAGCCAAGTTTGGGTTAATAATCAGCCGGTCACTTTAGTCAATGGCGTACTGGTGCTTACCCCAGCCGCAGGACAATCGGAGGTCAATTTTTCCAACCAAGTGATGGCCTCAGGTTATATTCAAGTGCTGCCGCCGCATAATTCGAGTACCGATTTTAGCTTAACCACGGTGTTGACCGTTAAAGAGCAAGATCACGAATATGTCAATGCCACGAACCCTGGGCAAGGTATTACTGAGCAAGTGATCCACGGCTCGGTTGCAGTGAAAGTCAATCCGATTGCGGAATCGGATGGGCAGCTTTTGGTCGAAAATAGTGGGCATGTCACCCAAGTGGTACAAGCGGATGCTAATGGCCGGATTGACTTTACCATCAATGATGCTGCTGGCGGTCAGTTAGGGGCGAATGTGATCCGCTTTGATAACTTAGACAGCAATACGGCTGGCGGTTATCAATCGATGGAGTTGGTTGACCAACTGGTGGTGAGTTTTGGCAATCTGTCACAACAGGTACTTGATCAGTTATTCATTACAGGGGCCATCAATAACGGTGACGGCACTTGGACCATTACCAATGAGGCAGATTTCAGCATTAAAGCGCCCAATGGCTTGATTTACAGCAGCAATAATGATCCCGATGGTAATGGCTTCAATGAGATTAACATTACCATTAGTGCCAAAGTGTATGACCAAGGTGAAGATAGCCGTGAGGCGAAAATCACGCAATTGGCGACCACTTCACTGACATTAAGCTTCCCGACCGTGGTAACGGGCAACCACAGTGTGGCCGCTGAGCTTAATTGGGTCGGTAATGCGGATGATTTAGTGATTGGTCAGGAAGATAAACCGGTGGATTTGGGGCTACAGATCCAAGAGAAATTGATGCTCAGCCCCGTTGGGGTCGATAGCGTGGCTGATGAATTGAGTCTCGTGATTAAGGCCAGTGATCTGCCGGCTGGTGCCTCGATTGTCGGACAAGATTTCAACTTTGTTGATGGGCAGTACGTGTTTAAAGGTACCTTGCAGGCGGATGGTTCCATTTCTGGCTTGCAAGGGTTGGTGCTGATCCCACCACGTGATTATGCCGGTGATTTTAAATTGCCGATCACCTTCGTCACCACGGATCCTCAATCAGGGGACGAGAAAAGCATGACAGCGCAAGTTCCGATTGCGATTGCGCCGCAGGCGGATGTGCCAAGTAGTGCCGGTGATCAGCCACTGGATAATAACCTAACACCAGCGGTGAGCCTGCAAGTTAAGGGAACTCTAGGACTGGATGCCGATCATCAGCCAACCGATCTGGCTCATGATACGCCAACGCAAGATGGTATTGCTTATGAAGATGGGATTGTCCAGCTCAATCTCGCGATTGGCTTGGCCGACAGCCTTAACCTTACCACTCAAGGCCAAGAGGTGTTGAGTGAAGTGATTTTGACCCTCAGCGACAGTCATGCTGGCGTATTTGTTGATGGGAATGGACAAAGTTTGGGTAGCAGCCTGACTCTGACTCAGAGCGAGTTACCTGCGGCGCTGAGCAATATTTACTTTAAACCGGCGGCTAATTACCCAAGTGGTAATGCTCAGCATACGGTGCAAATTAACGTGAGTGGCAAAATTACCGACAGCACAGTATTTGATGAAACGAATGCCAGCTCACAAGGCGTACTCAGCAGTGATGCAGGCAAGAGCTTTAGCTCGCAAGTGAGTTTTGAGGTCAAACCGGTCGTCGATAATATTGATTTTAATTCCGGCGCTGCACTGGCCGTGACTGGGATTGAAGATGGTTGGATTGCGTTGGCGGATCAAGCCGGTGGCCTGAAGGTGAGTCTGACGGATGTTGATGGTTCAGAGCAATTTGTTTCGTTAGTACTGACTGGATTGCCAACCGATTTTCTGGTCAAGTCGCTCTCGAGCGATTATGCGGTGAAAAATAGCGGCGCTGGAGAATGGAGCGTGCAGATCCGTAATCCGAGCTTAACCAGCTTAGATCTCTCGGCATTGGCGATTAAACCAACCCAAGATTTTAGTGGCCAAGTGCAATTGGGGATCAAAGTCTTTACCCAAGAGGCCTTGCTTGGTCAACCGGTTGAATACACCAGTCAACTCACGCTTAACATCAATCCTGTTGGCGATGAGATTGATATTGATCCCGCTACTAATGTGCAGGGTGATGAAGGTCAAGCGATCGAGATTGCGCTTAAAGCGCAGGTCCTCGACCAACGCGAGAGTTTACCGGGCGGCACTAACTATAGTGAAAACCATCCGGAAACCTTGCGAGTAGAGGTTTCCGGCGTGCCTGCGGGGGCATCATTGAGTTTGCTCGATGGCACACAGGCAACCAACCTGGGTGGTGGAGTATGGGTATTGTTCATTAATGCGCAGCAGTTGGATAAAGTCATTTTCAATTCTGGTGATAATAACCAACAGAACTGGGATGGACAGTTGC
This sequence comes from Vibrio chanodichtyis, assembly GCF_028863985.1. Lineage (NCBI taxonomy): Bacteria > Pseudomonadati > Pseudomonadota > Gammaproteobacteria > Vibrionales > Vibrionaceae > Vibrio > Vibrio chanodichtyis. Next base: position 47,181 of record NZ_JARBFT010000013.1, read on the forward strand.
ACTTTACCGTGCAATCGGTCGACACCGGCTTAGCCGGCGATCAACATCTTGGTGCTGCTCAGCAGTTTGATGTCGCGGTTGCAGTGACGGCGATCAATGATAAACCAGAACTGGATAGCAGCAATCTCACCACCCAGATCAGTGAGCTAGCGGCACAAAAATTGACCGGCATTGTCGTGTCGGATGTGGATTATGTAGGCGCACATGCAAATGATGTGATGAGCGTAACCCTCAGTGTTAGCCAAGGTCTATTGAGTGTGCAAGCGCCAGTCAGTAGCTCAGTGGTAGTAAGTTATGCGCTTGATGGTAGTGTGATGCTAGAAGGTAGCCCGCAGGCGATTAATGGATTACTGAATCATAGCGATCCTCGCTATGGTGTGTTTGTGGATGCGCGGGCGATTGCTGGTACCCAAATTGCGTTCACGGTCACGGTGCAAGATCGAGGGGTGTATTTTGAGAACGCGGCAGGCATCGCATTAGAAGAGAGCAAAACCTATCCGATTCAAGTGACACCGGTGGCTAATGCGCCAAGTTTGAGCCTCAATTCGAGCTTGAACTATGCACAGCAGATTTACACCAACCAGAGTGTGAGCGCGCAAGGTATTGCGCTGTTAGGGGCGATAGCGGCTTTGGTCGATTTACATGAAACGCTGAGTATTCGTGTCGATCATTTACCTATTGGCGCGAGTTTAACCAGCACTAGCGGTCAGATCACTGAGGTCGGGAATGGAACCTGGGAGGCTTCTGCTGATGCGCTGCCTAATCTCAAAGTGGTGGGGTTAGACGAAGGGGTACATAATCTGATCTTGACGGCACTGACGACAGAAAGTGATGGTAGCCAAGCTCAATCCAGCAATTCGATTGATTACCGTATTGAAATTGCGCCAGATGGCAGCGATCTTGATCATCACAGTTCTACACAAAATAGTTTCGTGATCGCAGATCAGAGTGGCATAACTCTGGTCGCAGGCAGTGGCAATGACTATGTACAAGGTGGTGCTGGTGATGATGTGTTGATTGGCGGTTCAGGCAATGACATCTTGATTGGTGGTGCGGGGGCGGATCTGTTTAAGTGGACCGCAGACAGTACCAGTGATCAAGTCGATCGGATCCGGGATTTCAGCCTTAATCAAGGCGATAGCATTGATTTGACCGATGTAGTGCAAGATCTTGGCAGTAATCTGTCGCTAGAACAAATCTTGACTAATCTCGGCGAGTCGAACCAACTGACCGCACAAGTGGTGAATAATGATCTTCAATTAGGCGTTACTACAGATAACAGCGTGCATCAAACCATTGTGATTGAAAATTTAGCGAGCCAGATTGATTTTAGCGGTATGAATTCGCTAGATATTATCAGTACTTTGCTGGATCAAAATGTCCTGCGGCACGACTAGTTAACCCGCGACAGTTGTACCAAGTCAAACCGATCTCAGCCCCTGTAACATGGGGCTGATTTTTTCTATTCAAGCCAAATTATCAATACCTATCACCTCAGTTGTGGGGGATACATTTTGCAAACTTTGTTCTATAGTTCTCAACTGTTTGAACATCTTGTCACCTGTCGAGAACGTGTGAGGATTACACATGACACTGACCATTTGGTTATCTTTGTTTACGATTTGTATTTTGGGTGCGATGTCGCCAGGCCCGAGTTTGGCGATGGTGGCCAAACACAGCTTGGCCGGAGGGCGCAAAAATGGTTTGGCTGCGACTTGGGCACATGCGCTTGGCATTGGTGTCTATGCCTTTATTACCTTAATTGGTCTGGCGGTAGTGCTGCATCAATCGCCCCTGCTTTTTAAAACTATTAGTTATGTTGGTGCGGCCTATTTAGCGTATTTAGGCTGGAATGCCCTACGTTCGAAAGGTGGCGTGGCAGCAAAACTTGAATCGGGTATCGCGGTGTCGGTTTGGCAATCTGCCAAAGAAGGGTTGCTGATCGCTTTGCTGAGCCCGAAAATCGCGCTGTTTTTTATTGCGTTATTTAGTCAATACGTCATGGTTGGCTCTGATCTGAGCAGCAAAACCGTGATTGTCTTGACCCCGCTGGTGGTCGATGGTCTGTGGTACAGCTTTATCAGCGTGATTTTATCTTCGCCACGCTTGCTCGATAGCTTGCGATCTCGAGCAGTATTGATCGATAGACTTTCCGGGATCGTATTAATTGCTTTGGCGCTGCGTGTGCTTTGGACGGCTTAGAGGATGGGAAATGGGTTTGAGTTATGCTCAAACCCAAAGGCTATTGGTGGTCATTTATTCAGTGGGCAGCTCAATGGTATTGATATGCTTGATCTGAGCCAATGGCAGCCAATGTACCGTGACGCCCGCTTGTAAAAACATCTCTTGGCTGACATTAATTTTATCGCCCCAACGAGATAAGAAATCGGCAGACTGCTCAGGGCAGTGTACGGCGGCGATTCCGGTTTGGATGATCTTAGCCGCGCAGTTAGGGCAAGGAAAATGAGTGACGTAAATTTCACAGCCATCCAGATCGCGTTTAGCAAACAAAATAGCGTTCTCTTCCGCATGCAGAGTTTTTAAATATTTCATATCACGATCATCGGTGCTGGCACTATCGGAAATACCGTGCGGATAACCGTTAAACCCCACGGAAACGATGCGATTCTGCTTGGTGATCACTGCGCCGACTTGGGTTGACGGGTCTTTACTCCATGAACCCACTAATTCGGCCATCTGGAAAAAACGTTGTGCCCATTTTGAAATCATGTCGTTATTCCTCATTGATTGTCGACCTTGCTATCGGATAAGTTTCTAAAGAGAGCATTGGCAGCGATACTATCACGATTTTTATACTCGGAGTCTATACCCTTACTCTTTGAAAATGCTCACCTTGGCATTCTGCGGTCGAAGCGCAAGCTAGATTGATACGCTGCGTGGTCACTTGAATTGGCGGCCAGTTGCCTGTGATTTCAATCACATAAAGATTGAGGCCGCATCGAGCAAGATATTCTGAATTTAGGATGTGCCTTGTGAGAAATTTCTTACAAGATTTGTAGGAAATATTATCTTTAGTCGAGTGGTAATTAAATGGTTCCTGGTTTAATTTATTGATATATAGGTGTTTTCTTTGATCTTGTGCAAATTCAACGGATTAAAGATAGCAAACGGATATTGCTGAAATTTACCAATATCGTAAAGTGGATTGGTCAGCAGGAAGCAGACACGGAACAGGAAAGACCCAAGGATTGGTCATCTTCAGGATGAAGATTTCGATTGTTCAGGATGAATGGTCGGCAGGGAGAGCAAAGGACATTGGCTGGAAGCTGCATAACTAGGATGGTTATCAACGGAAAGTGAATGGACAACTTAAAGGATTAAGCGAGTTCTGTCAGGATGACAGAGAAAGGGACACCGCTAGGAAGGCGATGAAACGGAATGCGCTGAAGGATACAGCAGACGATCAAGGAATAGATGCAGGGAGCACCTATCAGTAGCTGGATTGCTGCGAGTAAGAACCAAAACCCCACTAAGTGATTGCTTAGTGGGGTTTTCTTTTTTCTGCGGATTTGCAACCAAGCACCTTTCCTGATCGCATTGTGTTAACATAACCACGTTGAACAAGGTTTGATGAGTTTCGGCTATGCAAATGCAAGTTCTGTCGGCTGAAGCTTTTCGTGGTATTGATTTAGGATGTCACTTATGAGTTTTTTTGAAAACATCTCGATCATCATGGTGCTGATTGCTGCCAGTTGCTTTTTTTCTATGTCGGAAATCTCCCTCGCCGCAGCACGTAAAATACGTTTGCGCCAAATGGCGGATGAAGGCGATGAGCGCGCCGAACAAGTGTTGGCGTTGCAGGCTCATCCGGGCAATTTTTTCACTGTGGTCCAAATAGGCCTTAATGCGGTCGCGATTATGGGCGGGATTGTCGGTGAATCGGCGTTTACCCCTTATATTCGCTCACTGCTTGAAGGCGTGATCCCGAGTAATTGGTTAGGACAAGCGAGTTTTATTTTGTCATTTATGCTGGTGACCAGTCTGTTTATTTTGATTGCCGATTTAATGCCTAAACGGATTGCGATGGCGATGCCTGAGCGGATTGCCGCTCAATTGGTTGGCGGTATGCTGATTTGTATTACCATATTAAAGCCGATTGTGTGGTTATTTAATGGGTTCGCTAACGTACTGTTTCGGGCCTTGAGATTGCCGACTGAGCGCAATGACGAAATCACCTCAGATGATATTTACGCGGTGATGGATGCGGGGGCGGAAGCGGGAGTGCTGGATAAAGGCGAGCAGCAGATGATGGAAAGTGTGTTTGAAATGCAGACCATCCCGGTCACGTCAGCTATGACCGCTCGTGAGAGTTTGGTTTTTCTGAGCTTGAATGACAGTGAAGAGTTGATCAAACAGAAAATTTCGCGGCATCCGCACAATAAATTTTTAGTCTGTGATGGGCAATTAGATCTGATCAAAGGTTATGTGGATTCCAAAGCGCTGCTGCTACGGGTGATTAATGGCCAAGGCATGAATTTGAAAGAGAGTAACGTGGTGATCAGTTGCCCGATCATCCCAGATACTTTAAGCCTTTCCGAAGCGATGGAATACTTCAAAATTAATCGCGTCGATTTTGCGGTGGTGATGAATGAATACGCGCTGGTGGTTGGGGTTGTCACCTTTAACGATTTGCAAAGTGCGGTGATGGGCACTTGGGTTTTGGCCGAAGGTGAAGAGCAAATTGTAGCCCGCGACAGCAACTCTTGGTTAGTTGATGGGGTAACACCGATTACCGATGTGATGCGTGCCTTTGAAATTGAATCATTCCCGCAGCAGCAAAACTACGAAACGATTGCCGGATTTATGATGTATATGCTGCGCAAAATTCCGCGCCGTACCGATTCAGTCGTCTATGCGGGTTATAAATTTGAAGTAGTCGATATTGATAATTATAAAGTTGACCAATTATTGGTCAGTCGTAGTGAAACCCTAGAGCCTGTCGTCAAAGAAGAATAATAGAGGAAATCGATTCACTATTAATTGGCACTTTTTATCTGTGGATGAACGATTAATCTTAGATATTCATCAATGACGAGAGAAAGAATATGAGCGAATTAGAAAAAATGCTCAAAGGCGAACCATTTGACGGCTCATCGGCGGAAATTGAAGCGCTGCGTAACCAAGTGGAAAAGCTAAAACTTGAGATTAACCAAAGTGTTGATCAAGTGAAACGAGCTGCTTTGCAGCGTGAGCTTTTTGCTCATTTTGGTGATAAAAGTTGTGTACAGCCACCGTTCCATTGTGAGTTTGGCAAAACTATTCGTATTGGTGATAATACTTTTATCAATATGAACGTGGTGATGCTAGATGGTGCGTCGATCACGATTGGTAACCATGTATTGATTGGTCCGAATGTCCAATTTTATACGGCATCGCATCCTCTGGATTATCGTCGTCGTCGGGCGTGGGAAACCATCTGCCAATCGATTGTGATTGAAGATGATGTTTGGATCGGCGGTAATGTAGTGATTAATCAAGGGGTGACGATTGGTGCTCGTTCAGTGGTGGCTGCTAATTCCGTCGTGAATCAGGATGTTCCATCAGATTCGTTAGTGGGTGGCACTCCTGCTCGAATTTTACGTTCGTTGAAAGATTCGGTGTAACGGATAGATGTGATGATGTACTGCTTTAACCATTTTTGAGGCTTACTTTGAAACAACCATTTGTCACTCATAAACACACATTGTACGGTGTGGGCGCAATTCTACTCTGGGGGAGCTTGATGGCTCTAACCCGTCGGGTGGCCGAAGAGTTTTCTCCGATTGGTGGCGCGGCGCTGATTTATACTGTCAGTAGTGTGTTTTTGCTGTTCACTATGGGTTTGCCTCGTTTAAAAACGGGTTCCATGCGTTATGTGCTCATTGGCGGCGCTCTATTTGTGAGCTACGAAATCTGTTTAGCGCTGGCGCTTGGTATGGCTAATGATCGCTTACAAGCGATCGAAATGTCGGTGATTAACTACCTGTGGCCGGCACTCACCGTGTTGATCGCGGTATTGATCAGCCAGCGCGCGGTTAATCGGTGGGTCTATCCTAGTGTCGCTTTAGCTTTTACGGGAGTCGCATGGACGATTGTGGCTGAGCAAGGGATTGCACTTAGCGATTTCACCGCGCGGGTCGCGACTAATCCTGCGGTGTATGCCATGGCCTTGAGTGGCGCTTTTATCTGGGCGATCTATTGCAATGTAACGCAGCGTTTAGCGCAGGGGCAAAATGCCATTGTTCTGTTTTTTACCGCGACGGCTGCAACTCTGTGGATTCAATATGCAGTGAGTGATGAGCCAGCGCTGAGTTTTTCTGTATCGGGCGTTGCCACTTTACTGTTAACCGGGATGGTGATGGGCAGTGGTTACGCCTTATGGAATGTGGCGATTTTACGCGGCAATATGCTGTTGCTAGCCACACTGTCTTATTTTACTCCCGTGATTTCGACGATTTTTTCATCGCTTATATTGGGTGTTGTGCTGGGTTTGAATTTTTGGCAAGGCGTGGTGATGGTTACGCTTGGATCTTTGCTTTGCTGGTGGGCGACGCGTCACTCTGCTTCGGCTGAGCAAGATGTTGGCTCAGCACACCTCAACCATGATGCAACCGATCAGGCTAGTCAATCCAATTAGTGTTACTGCTGAGTGCTGTACAAATTCACGGCAAATGAGGTGAAAGTAGCGTTTCTGGGCAAACAATCACGGGTAATACTATCAACTCGCCTTGCTTTTGGTTTACTCTTGGCAGCATTGCCCGAATACAAGAAGTAATACGGAGACCATGATGGCACACAACTGGGATGAATACGCTGCAACTTGGGAACAAAACCATGTAAATCATGTGTTTGTTCAGAGCGCATTCCAACAATTGACCCAAATCCTTGCCGTGCAAGATAAGCATGTGCTGGATTTAGGTTGTGGCAGCGGGCTGTTGAGCCAGTTACTGTCTCCTTTGGCTCGTGACATCGTGGCACTTGATTCCTCAGAAGCGATGATTGAAGAGCTGGATCGTAAAGAATTACGCAATGTGGAGCCAGTGGTTGATTCTTTGACTCGAGGTTTGGTCGCACAACACCCGGCCTTTCGTAAGCAATTTGATTTGGTGGTCGCCTCGTCGGTGTGCGCGTTTTTACCTAATCTATCCGATGTTGTTGATATTATCTTCACTCTGCTCGATCAAGGTGGCTATTTTGTACATTTTGATTGGTCATCGGCTCTACCAGACTCGCTTGAGGGCTGCTTAAGTGAAACGGAAATGGCAGCAATATTAAGCCATGCTGGTTTTTCTAGCGTAGAAACGGCCTTTGCTTTTGAGGTGGTAACCGAACAAGGTATTCGCCCAGTCATGGTTGGTATTGCTCGTAAATAAGCTCGCGACCAATGCATGGTACTAATCGCATGGTACCAATCGCATTGAGTCTCGAGCGTTATTGGATACGAGAATGATGAGTTGGCCAGGTTATAGCATGACCAAACTGGCGGTGCCGAGGAAAGCGAAAAAGCCAACCACGTCGGTAACGGTAGTTAGGATCACCGAGCCTGCCAATGCCGGGTCAAGTTTGAACTTATCCAAAATGATTGGGATCAGTACCCCAAACAGTGCGGCGGTGGTAATGTTGACCACAATCGCCAGAGCAATGGTCGCGCCGATCAGTGGTTGCTGGAACCAAAGTGCCGCGATAGCGCCGATAATCACTGCCCATACCACGCCATTAATTGAGCCAATCCCCAACTCATTTTTTAGTAAAGCGAATCGGTTACCGACCGAGATCTGATTGAGTGCCATTGCTCGCACCATTAAGGTTAAGGTTTGGCTACCGGCAATTCCGCCCATCGAGGCGACAATCGGCATCAGAACCGCAAGAGCGACTACTTGAGAGATCACATCTTCAAATAAGCCAATCGTGATCGAGGCAAGAATCGCCGTCAGCAGATTAATCCCAAGCCAAACTCCGCGCTTTTTTGAACTTTTGATGACAGGAGCAAACAGGTCATCGCCTTCATCCATACCCGTACCAGCCATCAGGCGAGCTTCATACTGCTCACGTTGCACGCTAAGTGCAAAGCGCCAATCGAGCTCTCCAATTAAGGTATCATCATCACTCAATACTGGAACAATCGGTAACATCGTGTGCTCTAGGGCATCGACCGCATCGGATAATGTTTGCTGCGCATTGAGCGTAATTAACTCTTCCTTGCGTAAGCTATTGAGCTGCGTTGTATTGTCTGCTTGTAATACATCACTAAAGCTGACTAATCCGCGAAATTTCTTATTTTTATTGATCAGATAAATGTATTGCGGCGAGTCGTAGTGGTACTTCTCAAGCAGCATTTTTGCGCGCTGCACTGTGAGGCTAAAAGGCAAGGTATACACTTTACGATCCGCCCAATGGCCGATTTCATGATCGGCAAACTCATTGGCTTGATCGTACAGTTCAAGCTCATCACGACTGATCAGGCTTAGCGCTTCACTCACGATCTCATCGGGCAGTGAATCTTCCCATTCGATCAGCGAAAGGTTATCCAACTTCGCGAGGGTAAGTTTCAGCTCAATTTCAGAGAGCGCATTAATGACCGAAAAACGCACCTCGGCACGCATTTCGGTCAGCACATCAATGTGCATTTCCAGCGGTAAACTACGCCATAAACGCACCCGCTGTTCGACCGGAAATGCTTCTAAAATCAGTGCCAATGAGCCTTGATCTAAGCCATTTTCCAGCATATTGCCGAGTAAATGGGTTTGCTCTGCTTCTTCGGCGGTGGCAAGCTGTTCAATTTGTTGAGATAACTCTTGGTATTCGCTCAAATTTACGATCTCTTCGGTAACTGTTTTTTCTCAGTTTTTTTGATGGTTTTTTCAGGAGCCTTACTCATGATAATCACCGGGCGCACAATAAATAAGTTGTTTGGGTAGAGTACGCGATGGCCATCGAGTGTTTCTAATTCAACCGTGAGTAGCGCCATATCGATAATTTTGCCTTCGACAAAATTTGCGCCGTCGACAATGCGGACCCAGCAACCGATTCGACAATGGTTTTGCATAAACAGGATCAAAAAAGCGGTCACGTTGCTCAGCAGTGACCAACCGGCAAACAAACCAACCCCAAGCAAGGCAAACAGTGAGGAGCCGACCACTAATAAGCCACGTAACTCAATGCCCCACAAAATTAACCCAGTAAATAAAATCACCAGAAACAGCAAGGTACGGATCAGCCAGCGCGCCCGTTTTAAGCGATGGATATCGACTCGACCGGTGATCATATCTTCGAAAATGCGCAAGGTGATCCGTGAGATATGCGGATACAACAGGATGATCAGCCCGGTCATCATCCATTTATAGTGGGTTTGCAGCAAAACGAGGTATTCCATTGCGTAGCTCACTCCTGTCGTTAAATTACCTGAATGGGATTGTATGTAATTACCAATAATAGCCAAGCGGAAATCACTAACAATAGAATGAGTTGCTGCAATAACCAGCACTATTTTCTCTCATCCGTCAATTTCTCGCGATCCGCGGTGCATTATTATCCCTTATTGCTTGGTTTTCCCCCGTGTCAACGGCTCGCGGATCGATTGGCGATCTCGGGTTATGCTTGGTGATATTTACGCTAAGCTGAAAGTCGGCCATCAAGTGAATCGCACAATATTGGTTTTTATGCCATAACTAACAGTTGTCTTAACGATAAATTATTATCATTAGACACTCACTGGCTTTTCACCGATAAAGCGCGTGACGTTTAGGCTGTCAGGTGTGATTTCAACCGATGAAATCATGGTAACCTTCTCTACTTTGTGAGATACGATGTGGAACAACCATCCAAATTAGACCGCGTTCGCGCTGACTACAATGTGCATTACTGGAGCCAAGGTTTTTTTGGCATTGACGATCAAGGTGAAGTGTATGTTTCGCCGCGAAATGACAAAGCTCATCAAACGCAATTAAGCTCAATTGTTAAACAGCTCGAAGCGCGCGATTTAAATTTGCCTGTGCTTGTACGCTTTCCGCAGATCCTGCATCAACGCGTGCACAATATTTGTGACGCTTTCAATCAGGCGATTGAAGAGTACGACTATCCGAATAAATATCTGCTGGTTTATCCGATCAAAGTTAACCAACAGCGCGAGGTCGTCGATGAAATTCTTGCCAGTCAGGCCGAATTAGAACATAAACAACTAGGCTTGGAAGCGGGCAGTAAACCAGAACTTCTCGCCGTGTTGGCAATGGCTCAGCAAGCCAGTTCCGTCATCGTTTGTAATGGTTATAAAGACCGAGAGTACATTCGTTTGGCACTGATTGGTGAAAAACTGGGGCATAAAGTTTTTATCGTACTGGAAAAACTGTCAGAGCTGGATTTAGTGCTCAAAGAGGCGAAAAGTCTTGGCGTGAAACCGCGTTTGGGGCTGCGCATTCGTTTGGCTTCACAAGGTGCAGGTAAATGGCAATCGAGTGGTGGTGAAAAATCTAAGTTCGGTCTAGCCGCATCGCAAGTATTAACCGTGATTAACCGTCTGAAGGCGGAAAATCAACTGGAAGCCTTGCAGCTGGTACATTTCCACTTAGGTTCGCAAATGGCGAATATTCGTGATGTGCGTAATGGCGTGAATGAAGCCGTACGCTTCTATTGTGAACTGCGAGAGTTGGGCGCGCACATTGAGTTTTTCGATGTGGGTGGTGGTTTAGCGGTGGACTACGATGGTACGCGCAGCCAGTCGTCTAACTCGATGAACTATGGTTTGCTTGAATACGCGCGTAATATCGTGAGCACGGTCAGCGATGTGTGTAATCTGTACGGTCAACCTCGTCCAGTGATCATTTCTGAATCAGGGCGTTCGATTACCGCTCATCACGCGGTATTGATCACCAATGTTATTGGTACCGAGGCGTATTCACCAGAAAATATTCCCGCCCCCGATGCACAAGCGCCGATGCTGATTAAAAACATGTGGCGTGGTTTTGAAGAAGTACAGCACGGTACCGATGACCGCGCACTGATTGAAATTTATAACGATACCCAAAGCGATCTTTCCGAAGCGCACAGTCAGTTTGCGACTGGGGTACTGAATCTTGAGCATCGCGCATGGGCTGAGCAGTTATCGCTACGTATTTACCATGAACTGCGGCTGAAAATGAGCAACAAAAACCGTTTTCACCGCCCGATCTTAGATGAGCTGCAAGAGCGTTTGGCTGACAAGTTTTTTGTCAATTTCTCGCTGTTCCAATCGCTACCGGATGCCTGGGGGATTGATCAAGTGTTCCCTGTGCTGCCGCTATCTGGTTTGCAAGAGATGGAAGATCGCCGTGCGGTGATGCTCGACATTACTTGCGATTCTGATGGTGCGATTGAGCAGTATGTGGAAGGTCAAGGGATCGAAAGCACTCTGCCAGTACCGAGTTGGAGCAGTGATAAGCCTTATTTGATGGGTTTTTTCCTAGTCGGTGCCTACCAAGAGATTTTGGGCGATATGCACAATCTGTTTGGTGATACTCACAGTGTTGCGGTGAATATTAAGGATAATGGCGATGCTGAAATTGCCTTTATCAATGAAGGCGATACGGTAGAAGATGTGATGCGTTACGTACACATTGATGTGGATAAAATTCGTACCAATTATCGTCAACTGGTTTCCGAACGAGTGGCTGAACCAGAACAGCAGACCGTATTGGCAGAACTTGAATTAGGCCTGAGCGGCTATACTTACTTAGAGGATTTTTAAATGAATGATTTGTTTACAAAAACTGATTATTCACTCTACTCAAACGCCATGACGTTTGTACGCCGTCCTTATGTGCGTAATCCAGTAGATACTAACGCTGATGTTGTCGTACTTGGCGTACCGTTGGATATGGCGACCTCTGGTCGTCCTGGGGCGCGTATGGGGCCAGACGCGATTCGCCGTGCTTCGGTGAATCTCGCGTGGGAAGGTAAGAAGTTTCCTTGGGATTTCAATCTGTTTAATCGTATTAACGTGATTGATGCTGGGGATCTGGTGTTTGATTGTGGTGATGCTGAAGATTTTACTTATCGTTTAGAAGCGGCGACTTGTGAAATTTTGAAAAGTGGCAAAACCATGTTGGCCTTGGGTGGCGATCATTTCATTACTCTGCCTATCTTGCGTGCTTATGCCAAACATTATGGCGAAATGGCGCTGATCCATTTCGATGCACATACCGATACCTATTCTAACGGTAGTGCGTATGATCACGGCACCATGTTTTACCATGCACCAAAAGAAGGTTTGATCTCGGCTAAGCACTCGGTACAAGTGGGTATTCGTACTGAATACAAACAAGAAGGTCACGGTTTCAATGTGATCAATGCGATGCAAGCCAATGATATGTCAGTGGAAGAGATTGTGGCGCAGATCCGTCACATTGTTGGTGACAAGCCAGTATATTTGACATTCGATATCGACTGCCTCGATCCGGCTTTCGCTCCGGGTACGGGTACCCCGGTGTGTGGTGGCTTAAGCTCAGATAAGATCCTGAAAATCATCCGTGCATTGAAAGGGATTAATCTGATTGGTATGGATGTGGTTGAAGTTTCACCACCTTACGATCAGAGCGATTTGACTGCGCTAGCGGGGGCAACGATTGCACTAGAGCTCTTGTATGTTTGGGCATCCAACAAAAAAGACGAATAGCCGTTTGGTGTGATTATTCTTCGCATAACCCAATTAAGCCTGACCAATGTCAGGCTTTTTTATCGCGGTACGAGCCAGACTTGATTGGTGTTTAAGCATGTTTGTAACATGATGTAACTTATTGAGCGACAACTGTAAGAGTTAGTAAAGAGAGGCTGTGTGAAATCTGGAGTTAGTTATACTGCGGGTTTTGTTTTGATGAGAACACCTTATGACTTGCAGCAAGTTTCTGTCCCGATGTTTAATGGCTTGTATGGCATTGGTGCCAACGTTCAGTTTTTCCGCGTTGACCGTGATCCCGGAATTGCCACCGCTGGCAGCCAATGGGTATATTTTGATCGACTTTCATACTGGAAAAGTTCTGGTCGAACATAACGCCCATCAAAAACTCAATCCAGCCAGTCTGACCAAGCTGATGACTGCCTATGTGGCAGGGCAGGAGATGCAGCGTGGCAATATTCAGGCGAGCGATCAAGTTCGCATCAGCAATAACGCATGGGCGAAAAAATTCCCTGACTCTTCAAAGATGTTTATCGAAGTGGGCACTTATGTCAGCTTGATGGATCTATATCGTGGCTTGATCGTACAGTCTGGCAATGATGCCAGCGTGGCGATTGCAGAGCATGTCGCTGGATCACAAGGCGCTTTTGTGAGTTTAATGAACTCATGGGCACAACAGTTAGGCATGCACAATAGCCAGTTTGCCAATCCGCATGGACTGGATAATCCAAATTTATACAGCACACCTTATGATATTGCAGTGCTAAGTCGCGCGATTATTCGTGATTTACCGGATATTTACCCGTTATACAGTGAGCGCTCATTTACCTACAACGGCATTACCCAGCATAACCGTAATGGTTTGCTACGTGACCGCAGTATCAATGTGGATGGTATGAAAACCGGTTATACCAGTGGCGCGGGTTACAGTTTGGCAAGCTCGGCGACGAGTGGAGAAATGCGACTAATTTCGGTCGTGATGGGTTCAAAAAGTGTCAAAATTCGTGAAGCAGAAAGTAAGCAGTTACTCAGCTATGGTTTCCGTTTCTTTGAAACGGTCAGCCCACATCAAATCGATAACGTAGTGCAAAATCAACGCATTTGGTACGGTGAGCAAGATCACGTCGCTCTCGGTAGTGCGGAGACGGTGTATCTCACTTTGCCACGTAATGATGTAAAAAGGTTGAATGCAGTGATTGAATTGGATAATGCGCTCGAAGCCCCAATAGCTAAAGGTGAAGTGGTGGGTTCAATTGTCTATTACATCGATCAAGATAAAGTGGGTGAAGCCAAATTGGTGACGCAGCAAGCCATAGCGCAAGGTGGCATTTTCAAGCGGCTGAGCGATTGGTTTAAGTTACTGTTCTCTAACTGGTTCTAAGCATTAAATCGTCAAGTCCTCACCATAAACTGTGTATTTGATCTCAGTTTGTGGTGAGGGGATTTAACCCATATCCCAAACTCACCTTAGATTGACACTCAGTTGCAAAAACTCTGGCATGCTGTTGGTTACCCACAAGCATGACAAGGATCGAGTAATGGAGTTAAATCAAGAAGATCGTAAAGCATTGTACGATGTCTGGATGATCAAAAAAGCCAAAATGCACATGACTCAGATGGAAATGACCAAACGGCTTGGGGTGAGTCAGGTTGAGTTTTCTGAGCTATTGCGTGGTGATGCACCACTGTCGATGGCTTTTGTCAGCCGATTTTGTCAGCACTTGCACGTTGAACCCCACAATGTACTACCGACCCTCAAACGTAAAGCGCGTGCTGGCGAAAAATGGGTGCATCTGCAAAATCGAGTCACGGTCGATGGCGAGATTAAACGTGTCTATGTTGAGGGTAACCAAGTGATTATTGAATATACCCATCTTGCCAAATAGAGCCGCTTGATTACGCTGCCACTCTGTTCAGAACCCTCTCTTTTCTGACCACTACACCATTGCTGCGCCACTCACTCTTTTTTCAAGCACCAAGCTTAAATAGTTAAGTGAGTGTGTTTTAGTTCAAGCGTTATTGTTCTGCGTAGCGATATAGCAACTCGGTGAGTTGCTTTGACCAAGCGAGAGCATTCTCCGGTTGTGTGCTGATCAAGTTTTCTACTGCTGCGCAATGAGTGGCTAAACTCACACTGTGCTCTAAATTGAAGGCCACTGCATAAAAATGCCACATCAACAAGCGAGTCATGCGCTGAATATTCTGGCTGGCTTGATCTGAGCCTTCAAACATGGCCGGTAATTGACCTAGGGCGATGGCGTGCATTTTGACCATCGCATCAATGTGCGCCATTTGTGCTTTTTCTGTACCTTCGAATTCTTCATCATCACAACGATACAATTCAGCTAGTGTCTCTTCGCTGATCAGACGGTGTAATATACGCATACTAAATTCGGTCAACTCTGATTTGTCCATCATGCAAAGGCATTGATAGGTGTAGTCACGCGACATGGTCTTACTCTTTTGGGCTTTCAACAGGAGCGAGCATTGTAAAGAGTTTTTCACTCGCTGCCAGTTAAAGTGTCAATTTTGATAATGGTCCATGCTTGGGCAAGAGCAGATAAGGTTGCGGTCGCCGTACACATTATCCACTCGGTTGACGGTTGGCCAATATTTGCTGGCTTTAGTTTGCGCGGATGGAAAGCAAGCCAGCTCACGCGAGTAAGGGTGATGCCAATCCTCGGCACACAGATCGGCTTGAGTATGTGGTGCATTGACGAGTGGATTGTTGTTAAGCGGCCATTGACCATGTTTCACCTTGTCGATTTCACTACGGATCGCAATCAGTGCATCACAGAAGCGATCCAATTCGGCTAAATCTTCCGACTCGGTTGGTTCAATCATCAGTGTTCCTGCTACAGGAAATGACATCGTTGGCGCATGGAAGCCGTAGTCCATCAATCGTTTAGCAATATCTTCTTCGCTAATACCGGTTTCTTCTTTGAGCGGACGGATATCGATGATGCACTCATGCGCCACTCGACCATTTGCACCACGGTAAAGGATCGGGTAGTGCGGGCGCAGGCGCTCCATCACATAGTTGGCATTCAAAATTGCCAGCTTGGTAGCCTGGGTTAACCCCTCAGCTCCCATCAGCGTAATGTAGGCCCAAGAGATAGGCAGAATCGATGCACTGCCGAGATCGGCGGCAGACACTGCAAAATCAGTGCCTTGTACACCACTTTCAATGTGTCCGGGCAGGAAAGGTGCTAAGTGGGATTTCACACCAATTGGCCCCATACCCGGTCCACCACCACCATGGGGAATGCAGAATGTTTTGTGTAAGTTTAAGTGCGATACGTCGGCACCGATAAAGCCTGGTGAGGTCAGCCCGACTTGTGCATTCATATTGGCACCGTCGAGGTAAACTTGCCCACCGGCAGCATGCACCATGTCACACACTTCACGTACTTGCTGTTCATACACGCCGTGGGTTGAAGGGTAGGTGATCATGATGCTGGCCAGATGGTCGCGATGCAGTTCAATCTTGTCTGCTAGGTCCGCTAAATCAATATTGCCATTTTTATCACATTTTACCACCACGACTTGCATCGACAACATGGCCGCGGTGGCGGGGTTGGTGCCATGCGCGGAGCTGGGGATCAGGCAAACATTACGCTGACTCTCACCACGGCTTTGGTGATAACGAGCAATAGCAAGTAGACCGGCATACTCACCACCTGCACCAGAGTTGGGTTGCAGTGAAAAAGCATCATAACCCGTGATTGCACACAGTTTTTGTTTCAGATCTTCCGCCAATGCGGCATAGCCGGCAGCTTGTGCTTTGGGTACAAACGGATGCAGAGCACTCAATTCAGGCCAAGTGACAGGGATCATTTCCGCCGTGGCATTGAGCTTCATGGTGCAACTACCCAGCGGGATCATGCCGTGCGTGAGAGAAAAATCTTTGTTTTCCAGATGCTTCATATAACGCAGCATCTGAGTTTCACTGTGGTGGCTGTTAAACACTGGATGAGTCAAAAACGCGCTTTGGCGGCGGCAACACTCTGGAATCGCTGCGAGCTCATTACCAGCAATGTGCTTTGACAGCGCAGAGATCTCTTGTTTAATACCGAAGATGGCAAATAGTGCTGCAATATCGGCCACGGTCGTGGTTTCATCCAAGCTTACCCCAAGCTGATTAGGTAGCCTACGCAGGTTGATATCCGCTTGTTGTGCCGCTTGATATAGGCTAGCGGTTTTTGCACCAGTATTGATGGTAAGAGTATCGAAAAAGTGTGCATGGGCAAGTTCGTAACCGGCTTTGGTTAAGCCTGCGGCAAGTATCGCACTGAAATGGTGGGTGCGACGGGCAATGGTGCACAGGCCTTGTGGGCCATGGTATACCGCATAAAATGCGGCCATATTGGCCAGCAGTGCTTGCGCAGTACAAATGTTCGAAGTGGCTTTTTCGCGGCGGATATGCTGCTCACGAGTTTGCATTGCCATGCGCAGTGCTGGTTTGCCTTGTGCATCGATCGAAACACCGATCACTCGTCCCGGCATGGTACGCTTATAGCTATCACGAGTGGCCATGAACGCGGCATGTGGACCGCCATATCCCATTGGTACACCAAAACGCTGGGCAGAACCAATCACCACATCTGCGCCCATTTCACCTACAGGTTTGAGCAGTACACTGGCGAGCAAATCGGTCGCGACGCTGACTAAGGTTTGCTGGGCTTGTGCTTTGGCGATGATGTCTGTCAGATCACGCACTTCACCGGTCGTGCCTGGGTATTGCAGCAGTGCACCAAATGCTGGTTGTTGAGTGATGTTATCAATCGAATCTACTTTTACCTTAAAACCTAGAAATGCGGCGCGGGTTTTCACCACTTCAATGGTTTGTGGGTGTACGTCATCAGCCACAAAGAACAGGTTGCTTTTGCTTTTTCCTGCCCGTTGGCACAGTGCCATCGCTTCCGCAGCAGCAGTGGCTTCATCGAGCAGTGATGCGTTAGCAATATCCATCGCGGTTAAATCCATCACCATCTGCTGGTAATTGAGTAGCGACTCAAGACGACCCTGCGAGATTTCGGGTTGGTAAGGGGTATATGCCGTATACCAGCCCGGATTCTCCAGCACGTTACGTAGAATAACGTTCGGCGTGAAGGTGTTGTAGTAACCTTGGCCAATAAAAGTGCGCTTGATTTGATTAAGTTGAGCGAAGGATTGCAGGCTGGCCAGCATTTGTGCTTCGCTTTGTGCGGGCGCAAGCGCAAGCGGTGCCTTGAGACGGATTTGCGGCGGAATAGTTTGTGCGATAAGTTCATCTAAATGATCAAGCTTGATGGTGTGAAGCATAGCTTGTTGCTGCGATGGGTTCGGCCCATTGTGGCGTGCTATGAACGCATTTTCACCGCTTAAATAGTCCAGTAATTCAGTCATAGTCGGCCACCTCATGGTTTGCTCTGTACGCGAACAATCTTCGTATTGCCACTTACTTGACGTGCAACCTCACTCCTCTGCGTGAGTGACATTGAAGTTTAGGTTCTAGGTATCCAGGGTTACTCTTCTTCAATCGAAGCCAGGTATTCCGCTGCGTCTTTAAGATCCTCCAATTCATCGGGATCGGATAGTTTGACTTTGACGATCCAGCCACCATCGTAAGGTTCTTGATTGATCAGCTCGGGGCTGGTTTGCAGATCTTCATTGACTTCAATCACCACACCTGTGACAGGAGCATAGATGTCTGAAGCGGCTTTGACCGATTCAACCAATGAAAAATTATCCCCCGCGTCTATTTCGCTCTCAATTTCCGGTAACTCGACGAATACTACATCACCGAGCATTTGTTGAGCATGCTCAGAGATGCCGATAGTCACGGTGCCATCACCGTTATCGCGTACCCATTCATGACTGTCGCTAAATTTGAGTGTGTGGTCCATGTTGTACTCTCCAAAAAATGTCTTATTGGTAACAATAGCAGAATGTGAAGCGCTGCAATGATGGGCTAGCTTAATTGCTGATTAGGGAACTTGCCGTGGCTCAGCGATCTCCGCAACCTCTAACATACACGATAAAATGTTGCGTAAGGTGAGGAAAAGCCCATCTAGAGAGATTTATGATAAGCATCATTGAGTGATAATGTTAACTGTGATGATAAGCACGGTTGTGGCAAGGTTAATCCACTACAACGGATTAGATCGGCTTAAAGATTGATCATTGGGCTTGCTTGCCAATCGAATCATTGATCTCGACATCGCGCCTTCAGCGTGGTTTGAGCTTATTTTATGGAGAATCATCATGGATCAACCACATACCTTGCTGACCACGCCGCTACACAAACGACATCTTGAGGCGGGAGCAAAAATGGTGCCTTTTGCGGGCTACGATATGCCGGTGCAATATGCGCTTGGGGTAAAAAAAGAGCATCTCCACACGCGTGCCGCTGTCGGTTTATTTGATGTTTCTCATATGGGGCAATTGCGTCTTTATGGTGATCACGCGGCTGCGGCTTTAGAAACTTTAGTTCCGGTTGACATTATTGATTTGCCGGTTGGTAAGCAGCGCTACGCCTTCTTTACCAATCCGCAAGGTGGGATATTGGATGATTTGATGGTGGCCAACATGGGAGACCATCTGTTTATGGTAGTGAATGCGGCCTGTAAAGCGCAAGATATTACTCATCTACAAGCTCATCTACCGATAGACGTAGAGTTAGAAGTGTTGGAAGATCGCGCTCTGCTCGCTCTGCAAGGCCCATTAGCTGCGCAAGTGCTTGCGCGGCTGCAGCCAGCGGTGACGGATATGCACTTTATGGACATTCAATGGCTTGAGATTGATGGGGCAGAATGTATCGTGAGTCGCAGTGGTTACACTGGTGAAGATGGCTACGAAATCTCAGTCGCTGCTGATCAAGCAGTTGCACTGGCGGATAAATTGACCAGTTTTGCTGAAGTAGAGTGGATTGGTCTGGGCGCGCGCGATTCACTGCGTTTGGAGTGTGGTTTGTGTCTGTATGGACACGATCTCGATCCAACCACCACGCCAGTCGAAGCCAGTTTGTTGTGGGCGATTCAGCCGATTCGCCGAAAAGGTGGCGCGCGGCAAGGTGGCTTTCCCGGTGCCGAGATTATTCTCAACCAAATTGAAACTAAGCAAGTCAGCCGTAAACGAGTGGGTTTAGTCGGACAAACCAAAGCGCCAGTACGCGAAGGCACCGAGCTGTTTGATGTACAAGGCAACAAAATTGGTATCGTAACCAGTGGCACGGCTGGCCCAACGGCGGATAAACCAGTTTCAATGGCTTATATAAGCACTGAGTACACCGCCTTAGGCAATCAAGTGTTAGCACAAGTTCGCGGTAAGATGTTACCAATGACGGTCGAAAAAATGCCATTTGTCGCTCAGCATTATTATCGCGGAGCATAATCTACCGGTATTACTCTTATCAAAGAGGGTTGCCTAGTCAAGTAAGAGAAACCTTCTTTTGACTTTTTGTTACCTGAGTTGGCGACTTGGGCTGTCCGAGAAAGCGGTTGTCATTTCAGCATATTGCTTTATCATGCTGCGACGGTCTTAAGCTGGCACATCCGTATTTGTACCAAAATTTGTACCTAATCCTAAAAAATCGTTACGCAATATTTATAATTAATTGAATATAAAGCGTATTTTTTTCAAACAAGTGTTGCTTGGTGTGCAACACCACTGTAAGGATCTTTGATGCCTATTATTACTCTTCCTGACGGCAGTCAGCGTCATTTTGACAACCCAGTATCGACTCTCGAAGTTGCCCAATCTATCGGCCCAGGTCTTGCGAAAGCGACCATTGCCGGGCGTGTGAATGGTGCACGCGTTGATGCTTGCGATTTGATTGAACACGATGCCAGCCTAGAAATCATCACCACCAAAGATGAAGTGGATGGTTTGGAAATCGTGCGCCACTCTTGCGCGCACTTGCTTGGTCATGCGCTGAAGCAACTTTACCCTAACGCGAAAATGGCGATCGGTCCTACCATCGATAGCGGTTTTTACTACGATATCGATCTCGAGCAATCGCTTTCTCAAGAAGATCTGGAGAAAATCGAAGCTCGTATGGTTGAGCTAGCGAAAACCAAATACGCGGTTGTCAAAAAGAAAGTCAGCTGGCAGGAAGCGCGTGATACGTTTGAATCGCGCGGCGAAAGCTACAAGATGGAAATTTTGGATGAAAACGTTGCACGCGACGATCGTCCAGGTCTTTACCATCATGAAGAATACATCGACATGTGCCGTGGTCCACACGTACCGCACATGGGCTTTTGTCAAAACTTTAAATTGCTGAACGTGGCTGGTGCGTACTGGCGCGGCAACAGCGATAACAAAATGCTGCAACGTATTTACGGTACCGCATTTCATGATAAGAAAGCTCTGCAAGCGCATTTAACCCGCCTTGAAGAAGCAGCAAAACGTGATCACCGTAAAATTGGTAAGCAGCTTGACCTGTTCCATATGCAGCAAGAAGCGCCGGGGATGGTGTTCTGGCACCATAACGGCTGGTCTATTTTCCGTGATCTGGAAGTTTTTATTCGTCACAAATTGAACGAATACGATTACCAAGAAGTAAAAGGTCCATTAATGATGGATCGTGTACTTTGGGAGCGTTCTGGTCACTGGGATAAATACGCTGATGCGATGTTTACCACTTCATCAGAAAACCGTGAATACGCGATCAAACCGATGAACTGCCCAGGCCACATCCAGATTTTCAACCAAGGTTTGAAATCCTATCGTGACCTACCACTGCGTATGGCCGAGTTTGGTTCGTGTCATCGTAATGAGCCATCCGGTTCACTCCACGGTATCATGCGTGTGCGTGGCTTTACCCAAGATGATGCGCATATTTTCTGTACCGAAGATCAAATCCAGCAAGAAGTCACTTCTTGCATCAAGATGGTGTATGACACTTACACCACGTTTGGTTTCCAAAATATTGTGGTGAAGCTCTCTACTCGTCCTGAGCAGCGGGTTGGTAGCGATGAAATTTGGGATAAATCAGAACAAGCCCTGATCGATTCTTTGAATGCGATGGCGATCCCATTTGAAATTCAGGAAGGTGAAGGCGCGTTCTACGGCCCGAAAATTGAATTTACACTGTATGACTGTTTGGATCGCGCATGGCAATGTGGTACTGTGCAGCTCGATTTCAATTTACCAACTCGTTTAGGTGCCACATACGTAGGCGAAAGCAATGAACGCCTAGTCCCGGTGATGATCCACCGTGCGATTTTAGGTTCATTGGAGCGTTTTATTGGTATTTTGATTGAAGAGTACGCGGGCTTTTTCCCTACCTGGCTAGCCCCAGAGCAGGTTGTTGTGGTCAATATCACCGACAAACAAGCTGACTATGCGCATGAAGTAGTACAAAAGCTACAAAAATGTGGCATTCGAGCAAAAGCGGACTTGAGAAATGAGAAGATAGGCTTTAAAATCCGCGAACACACTTTGAAGCGTGTACCGTACATGTTAGTTTGTGGCGACCAAGAGATGGAAGCCGGTGAAATTGCAGTACGTACGCGTAAAGGCAAAGATCTTGGCAAATTTAAATTGGATCATTTTATTGAACATATCCAAGCTGAGATTGCGAGCCGTAAGCTTAATCTGGAGGAATAAACTATTAAAGGCGGAAGACGTGGCCAAGTTCCGGTCAAGCAAAACCAGCATCGTTTAAACGGTGAAATTCGTGGCGTTCGTGAAGTTCGTTTAACTGGCGCAGACGGTGAGTCTGTAGGTATCGTTTCGATCCAAGAAGCACTAGCTACCGCAGAAGAATCTGGTTTGGATCTCGTTGAGATCAGCCCTAACGCCGAGCCACCAGTCTGTCGTGTGATGGACTATGGCAAGTTCCTCTTTGAGAAGAGCAAGGCTACAAAAGAGCAGAAGAAGAAGCAAAAGCAGATCCAGATTAAGGAACTTAAATTCCGACCTGGGACTGATATCGGAGACTATCAGGTAAAACTACGCAACCTGATCCGTTTCCTTGAAGAAGGCAACAAAGTGAAAGTTACTATTCGCTTCCGTGGCCGAGAGATGGCTCACCAAGACATCGGTGTGGACGTTTTGCATCGACTGAAAGAGGACACTGAAGAATTTGCAGTGGTTGAATCTTTCCCGACCAAAATTGAAGCACGCCAGATGATCATGGTGTTAGCCCCTAAAAAGAAGTAATTAACGGCTTTGCAAGTAATGAACCCAGCCGTTGAAAGGCGGCTGGGTTTTATTCGCCCTAATTACACTGTTATTTAACTACAACAATGCGGAGTTATTCATCATGCCTAAGATGAAAAACAACAAAGGTGCTGCTAAGCGTTTCAAGAAAACTGCTGGTGGTATTAAATTTAAGCACGCTACTAAACGTCACATCCTGACTAAGCGTACTACTAAGAACAAGCGTCAGCTGCGTCCAAATGCTATTTTGCCTAAGTGCGAACTGGCTGCTGTAGCACGTATGCTTCCATACGCTTAATTCTTTTTAGTTTAATATTCGTTTAGTTTAGGAGAGACATAATGCCTCGCGTAAAACGTGGTGTACAAGCTCGTGCACGTCATAAGAAAGTTTTAAAACAAGCTAAAGGTTACTACGGTGCACGTTCACGTGTTTATCGTGTAGCGTTCCAAGCCGTTATTAAAGCTGGTCAATACGCTTACCGTGACCGTCGCGCTAAGAAACGTCAATTCCGTCAACTGTGGATTGCACGTATCAACGCAGCGGCTCGTCAAAATGGCCTATCTTACAGCCGTTTCATCAACGGTCTGAAGAAAGCTTCTATCGAGATCGATCGTAAGATCCTTGCTGATATCGCAGTATTCGACAAAGCAGCATTTGCTGTTCTGGTTGAAAAGGCGAAAGGCGCTCTGTAATAGCGT
Organism: Vibrio chanodichtyis; assembly: GCF_028863985.1. Classification (NCBI taxonomy): domain Bacteria; kingdom Pseudomonadati; phylum Pseudomonadota; class Gammaproteobacteria; order Vibrionales; family Vibrionaceae; genus Vibrio; species Vibrio chanodichtyis. Next base: position 70,675 of record NZ_JARBFT010000013.1, read on the forward strand.
GTTATTAAGAAAAGGGAGCATTTATGCTCCCTTTTTTTCTATCCAGAATTTAAATATATACCCAGAGCTAATGCTTTAGAGGCGAGATAACGGACTTAATACGCCACTAGCACCTCGATCAAGCACATGGGTATAAATCTGAGTCGTTTTTACATCTGTATGGCCCAGTTGTTCCTGTACGGTACGGATGTCTGCCCCTATCTCTAGCAAATGCGTAGCAAATGAATGCCTGAGTGTGTGGCAGGTTACCGTTTTCTCAATTCCAGCTTCTTGTGCAGATCTACGGACCATCCTTTGTAGTGCTGTTTCATTAATATGATGGCGGCGCATAACATCAGCTTCTGGATCACGCGATAGCTGAAATGATGGAAAAAGATAATGCCAACGGAATTCATAAGGCGCCGCTGGATATTTTTCTTGTAGCGCATGAGGTAGCCAAACACCACCATAATTTTTCTGATGTAAATCTCGGTCATAATAGCGTTTTGCTAATGCTATTTGATCTTTGAGATGTGGATAGAGTTCTTTCGCTAACGTAACTGTACGATTCTTCCCTCCTTTACCTTGCCATACCCGAATTGCTCCATAATCAAAATCGATATCCTGAACCCTTAAACGAATACATTCCATCAGACGCAGACCAGAACCATACAGTAATTTGGTGGGAAGTAGGTACTTGGGATCAATGATTTCAAGTAAACGGCGAATTTCGTCTCGTGTCAGTACAACAGGTAATTTCCTCTCAAGCTGGGAGCGTTGAAAGCGCATTTCAAGAGAAAGTGGCGTTTTGAGAATTTCACGATAAAGAAAGCTTAACGAGTTCAAGGCTAGTGATTGAGTTTTAGTGGCAACTTTTCCCTTTACTGCCAAATGAGTTAAGAATTCCTCCACGTCTTTATCGCCCATTTGGCTAGGATGCTTTTTGTTGTGGAAATAGATGTATCGGGAAATCCAATGCAAATACGCTTCTATCGTTTTCTGGGCATAATGTCGAGTCTGCATGAATTCACGAATACTCAATAAGAACTGAGATTTCATTTTTCCTCACACTTGGAGCTGTTTTTTTATACAGTATCATTGCTTGTCTTTATGTCAAGAGGATAAAAATATAATGGCTGTATAGATCCTAAAGTTTATGAATAGTTGTTACACAAGAGTCTGATTAAAAGGAATTTTATGCTACTATGCATCAAGTGGTCTATGTGTTAAGCGGCGATAACATGTTTATGAACGGTGTGAATAGTCGTCTAGAAAGCGTTAGTTTCTATCAAGAAAAATTATAAATATTAGTGCTAAATGTTTCGAAAAATTGGATTTTGGTGCTCAAAATTTACGAGTTGGCTTTGGTGTTTTGCTTGATGCTGATTAGGTAGAAAGCGTTGAAAATGTCGTTGGCACAAGATCGCTAAAGTAAGCAAACCTCGATGCATCCATTTTGTGGAAGCGTCCACACGGCAAGTTTGATTCCATAAAAGCTGCAACATCGCTGTGAGTGCCTTTTCTTTGTTGGAAAGCCGATTATTGGCCAACTCAACCTTGAACGTTTTGAGTTTTGGCAACCAACTTCACAGCGTTTGATGCTGGACGTGTGTTTGCTCGATGATTTTGCATAAAATGTGGTTCAAATATTTTGGTGAAAAAATCATTGTTAAACAATCGGCTACGAAACTAACAAGAGCCTCAAGTGGGACTGTCAACGCGTGGCATTTTTTGTATGCGGTGATTTTTGTGATGAATTTGCTATGCGGTGAGTTGGGTTGTGCGTTGCCAGCCCCTTAGGCGAGCGTTAACTGGCAAAGCGGAAAATCAATCAACATTTGATAAAAGGAATTTACGAATGTTTCGTTGTGGTCAATTCCGACATTTTGAACGAGCGAAAAATAATCTTAAAGATTTGTGTGGAGCTTGGGATCAGCCGACGATAGCAACGCGTGAAGCTTGCGGATTTTTCACACTCAGAAAATTGGTGCGAGATCCGAAAATTTCAAATGAAGCGTAACGTGATGATTTGCATTAGTGAAATGTTCGGTGGCAATTCTCAGCCCTGACCAGTTAACAAACGCCTCAAGAGGGACTGTTAACGCTCGACGTTTTTGTAATACTTTGGGCTTTGTGATTAATTTGGTATGCGTTAAGTTTAGTTGTAGCGTTACCAGCCCCTTAGGCGGGCGTTAACTGGCAAAGCGGAAAATCCATTAACATTTGAGAAAAGGAATTTATGAA
>NZ_JARBFT010000014.1:0-70237 GCF_028863985.1 Vibrio chanodichtyis
AGAGGCTGTGCATTCTAGCGAGATAATTGTCAGTGTCAAACACTTTTTTCATCTTTTTGCATCGAAGCGTTTTGCCTCACTGACTGGCTCTGAAGCCTTGCGGCGTCTGCCGTGTCAGTGAGGGCGCATTATAGAGATCTGCTTCACACTGGCAAGTGTTTTTTGTGCTTTTTTTCCTTCCTTTTGACTGTTTGATGAAAAAGCCATCAGCAAACCCCAGAAATGATGTTTTTTGCTACCAATTGCGGAATTGTTGAGCAAATTTAGCGACTTTATCCCAGTTGGTATACTCGACTTCTTGACTCGTATCGGTCTCGCCACCAGTTAAGGTCATGATCAGGCGGATCATCATTTTATCGAACCAGCGATAACGCGGATAATAAAGTGCGCCAGCAAATACCGCGATTCGCTCTGGCTGCCAAGCCGACTTTTTCAGAAAAGTTTGGATATAGGCACTGCCCTGTGGAGTATCTTTTCCTTGCTGTTCTTTTCTAGCGGTTAAATTGACACAAAAGAAGGCCGCTTTGCGGCTGGTTAATCCCACTAAGTGATGCTCAATAAAACGGTACAGGGCGGGATTAAGTCGCCCATAGCGAATTGATGCCCCAATCAGTACTTTGTCGTATTCCGCCCAGTCAATATCGATGCTTTGATGTAAGTCTTGCACCTCACAAGTATATTCTGGCATCTGCGCGGCGATACGTTGGATAATTTTACGCGTTTGCCCTTCTTGGCTTGAATACAGTAATAACGCTCTCACCCATTCCTCCTAAGCTGCTGCTATTATAGTTATGATTAGTTACGCCAGAATGTGGGGGTGAACAAAATCAATAACGTGAAAATCTCTAGCCGACCAAACAGCATAGAAACAATCAAAATCCACTTAGCGTGGTCATTGATATCAGCAAAGTGTACTGCAACTTCACCAAGACCGGGGCCCAAGTTATTCAGCGTAGCCGCTACTGCGGAAAACGCGCTCAATTCATCCATTCCGGTCGCAATCAAGGCCAGCATGCACACCACAAACACTAAGGCATAGGCCGAAAAAAATCCCCACACCGCATCAACCACGCGCTGTGAAAGTGCTAGACCACCTAATTTGATGGAGTAGATGGCTCGCGGATGCACCAAGCGTTTCATCTCCCGCGCTCCTTGCAAGGTGAGTAGCAATATCCTAATCACTTTCATACCGCCTCCCGTCGAGCCGGCACAACCACCAATAAAAGCAGAGAAGAGCAGCAGCACTGGCAAGAACAGCGGCCAATCCGCAAATCCGGTGGTGGTAAATCCGGCGGTAGTCGAGATGGATACCGTTTGGAACAGTGCTTGGTCAAAAGCTTGATAAAAACTGTCATAGGTATGGTGTTTAAACAGAATCAAAAAACAAACCATAAACAGTAAGATTTGAATCACCATAAAAGCGCGAAACTCAGGATCGCGCCAGTAGTATTTAGGATGTACGCCACCGGTCGCAAACGCTGCATAGTGCAAGGTAAAGTTACATGATGAGATCAGCAAAAACACCACAGTGATCAGGTTAATCGCGTAGCTGTCAAAATAGCCCATGCTGGCATCATGCGTTGAAAAGCCACCGATCGCGATGGTGGAGAAACTATGGCAAATGGCGTCAAACAAGGTCATGCCGGCCATCCAAAATGCGCCAGCACATGCAATAGTCAGGCTTAAATAGATATACCACAGCGCTTTGGCCGTTTCAGCAATGCGCGGGGTCACTTTGGTATCTTTAACTGGGCCTGGAATTTCGGCACGATACAGCTGCATGCCACCAATCCCTAAGACTGGCAAAATCGCCACCGCCAGTACAATAATCCCCATACCACCAAACCATTGCAAAAATTGGCGATAGAACAAAATCGCTTTGGGGAGTTCATCTAACCCAACAATGACAGTAGCGCCGGTGGTAGTTAAAGCCGAAAACGACTCAAAAAAAGCATCCGTCACCGAAACACCCGGATTATCAGACAGCAGAAATGGTAATGAGCCCGCACTACCGATAACCGTCCAGAACAGGACGACAATCAAAAAACCGTCACGCGCTTTCAGTTCATGTTTATGACGTCGATTAGGAAACCAAAATAGTGCGCCACACAACAACAACACAAAAAAGGTCGAGACAAATGGCACGCCGGCACCATCGCGATAAATTAACGCCACCAGCGCGGGTGCCAGCATCGAGATACTAAACAGGGCGAGCAAAAGCCCAACGATACGAATAATTGAACGAAACTGCATGACGGCGGCGATATTCCGATTTAGGGTATTTAAAGCCCAGTGATGGGCAGATTAATCATTATCTAAGTGTTCAATAATAACCTTAGCGCTGCTTTTATTGATCACCGCCTGACAAAAAGCGGCGACTTGTAACACTTCTAGCTCGACCACCCAATGTACCTGTTGGCCATAATCGCCAGCGATCTGTTGCGCAGAGAACTCCATCAACAGCGCCTGCATCAGTGGGATCATCGGGTAGTCTAACGTCAGACTTAATTGGGTGGTGATTTTTTTCTCAATGGTTTGTAGTTGTTTCAGCGCTTGCTGCACCCCGCCACCATAAGCTTTCACCAATCCACCCGTGCCCAGTAAAACACCGCCATAATAACGGGTCACTACCGCACAGATTTCACCGATATGAGAACCGGTCAGTTGAGCCAGCATCGGTTTGCCTGCGGTACCGGAGGGCTCACCATCATCACTAAATCCCCATAACATCGAGTTTTCAGGGCGCCCTGCCACAAAAGCCCAACAATGATGACGAGCTCCAGTATGGCGTTGCTTAATCTGCTCAATAAAAGCTTTTGCACTGTGGCTATCTGGCGTATGGGCTAACGTAGTGACAAACAAGCTCTTCTTAATCTCTTCTTCATATTGAACCGAAGCGATGGGAATATGGTAAGGATCGAGCTTCATAACTTAGCGCCTCAACAAAAACTGGCTGAGTGTAACACAGGCTTGCCACAAGCTCGAATTAGCCCTCGCCACTTGTTAACCGATTGTGTGCAATGCGTGTTGAATTTGACCGATATCGTGTCCAAACTTAGGTCACCCGTCAAATCTGCATATTCAAAATATCATCGTTGTTTCAATCACTGATTGTATGTCACGGAGATAGACCATGATTTACCAAGCAAAAAATCTACAGGTAAAACCACTGGCGAATGGCCTTGCCGAGCTGTGCTTTTGCGCTCCAGCTTCAGTCAACAAACTGGATCGGCACACCATTCAATCTCTTGATGCGGCACTCGATGCGTTGGCCGCGGATCCCAGCATCAAAGGTCTAATCTTAAGCTCTGATAAGCCAGCTTTTATCGTCGGGGCGGACATTGGCGAATTTCTCAGTATGTTTGCTAAGCCAGAAAGCGAGTTAGACCAATGGTTGCAGTTTGCCAATAGCATTTTTAACAAACTGGAAGACTTACCGTTCCCAACCATCGCGGTATTAAAAGGTCACGCGCTTGGTGGTGGCTGTGAGTGTGTGCTCGCCACTGATTTTCGCATTGGCGATCACACTACCAACATCGGCTTACCGGAAACCAAACTCGGCATCATGCCTGGATTTGGTGGTTCGGTTCGCTTGCCTCGTTTACTGGGTGCAGACACGGCATTAGACATCATTACTCAAGGCAAAACCTGCCCAGCCGAGCAAGCGTTACAACTCGGATTGTTGGATGCGCTGGTTGAGAGTGACCAACTGATCGCTAGTGCGATTGCGATATTAACTCAAGCGCTCAGCGGGAAATTGGACTGGCAACAGCGCCGCCAACAAAAAATCGCGCCACTCGCCCTGAGTAAACTCGAAGCACTAATGTGTTTTACCACCGCCAAAGGAGTGGTCGCTCAGGTCGCTGGCCAACATTACCCCGCTCCGCTGACGGCCATCAATGCGATTGAACAAGCAGCAAGTTTATCGCGGCAAGCCGCGCTCGACATCGAGCGTAAGCACTTTATCCAACTCGCAAAATCGAGCCAAGCCGAAGCGCTGGTAGGCATTTTTCTTAATGATCAATATATTAAAGGACTCGCCAAACAATCCAGCACCGCAGCTAGCCAACCAACCCACCATGCTGCCGTCATCGGTGCAGGTATAATGGGGGGAGGGATTGCCTATCAGTCAGCCTTTAGCGGCGTGCCCGTTTTTATTAAAGACCTAGCTCCAACCCGTTTAAAACAAGCAATGACTGAAGCGGCCAAATTACTGAATAAACAGTTAGCACATGGCAAGCTAGACAGTTTCAAAGTCACGCAAATTCTCACTGAAATTACCCCATCGTTACACTATGCCGGCATTGAACAAGCAGACGTGGTCATTGAAGCAGTAGTAGAAAATCCCCAAGTCAAGGCGGCGCTGCTCAGTGAGGTCGAAACTTACCTCAAACACAACGCTATTTTGGCCTCTAACACCTCGACTATTCCGATTAACTGGCTGGCCAAATCATTGCAGCGGCCGGATAACTTTTGCGGTATGCACTTTTTTAATCCAGTACACCGCATGCCGTTAGTCGAAATCATTCGAGGTGAGCACACCTCACCAGATACGATCCACCGTATGGTGGCTTATGCCACCAAAATGGGGAAATCACCGATCGTGGTCAATGATGGACCGGGATTTTTCGTTAATCGCGTGCTATTTGCATACTTGGCGGGCTTTAGCCTGCTGATGCGCGATGGCGCAAGTTTTACTGCCATCGACCACGTCATGGAACAACAATTTGGCTGGCCAATGGGGCCGGCCTATCTACTCGACGTAATTGGGATTGACACCGCCCATCATGCACAAGGCGTGATGGCACAAGGCTTGCCAGCTCGAATGGCCAAACAAGATCCTGATGTGATTGACGCTTTGTACCAAGCACAGCGATTAGGCCAGAAGAGTGGCTGCGGCTTCTATCACTATCCGGCCGATGATAAAGGTAAACCGACAAAAACTTTCGATGCTGATGTACTTACCATTCTGGCTTCAGTGTGCGGTGCGGCACAGCACTTTGATCCACCAACCATCATTGAACGCACCATGATCCCGATGATTAATGAAGTGGTGATATGCCTTGAGCAAGAGATTATTGCCTCAGCGGCGGAAGCCGATATGGCATTAGTTTACGGACTCGGCTTCCCAGCTTTTCGGGGTGGCGTATTGCGTTATCTCGATCAGTTCGGCATCGCCAATTATGTCACCATGGCCCAGCAATACGCGCACCTTGGTCTGCTCTATCATGTGCCAGCACGACTCAACATCATGGCCAAACAGGGGGAAACTTTCTATCACTCATCGCCAATCGGCACGCTATCTATACCCAAACCACTTGGCGTTGCAGGTAGTCGGCAAGTGAGTGAGTCCCCATGAGCGTAGGCAAACGATGTGATTGGGGTGAACGAACGTCGCCAACACTGCTGCAGCTTCAAGTAGGAAGGGTATATCGGTTTAGAACAGGAGTAACACCATGAATACGGTCGTGATTGTTGATTGTTTGCGAACTCCGATGGGGCGCTCTAAAGGTGGCGCGTTTCGCCACCAACGCGCCGAAGATCTCAGTGCCCATTTAATGCAAGGAATTCTGGCGCGTAACCCATCGGTTAACCCTATAGAAATCGAAGATATTTATTGGGGCTGTGTTCAGCAAACCCTTGAACAAGGCTTCAATGTGGCACGTAATGCCGCACTGCTCGCTGGATTACCGATTGAAATTGGCGCGGTGACCGTAAATCGTTTATGTGGCTCATCAATGCAAGCGCTGCACGATGCGGCACGGGCAATTATGGTGGGTGATGCCGAAATTTGTTTAGTCGGTGGCGTCGAACATATGGGACATCTGCCGATGACTCACGGGGTAAACTTCCACCCAGCGATCGGTAAACGCATTGCAAAAGCCGCTGCCATGATGGGATTAACCGCCGAACTACTCGGTAAGTTGCATGGTATCAGCCGTGAGCAGCAAGATCAGTTTGCGGCACGCTCACATGCGCGCGCTTACGCGGCCAGCATTGCTGGGCACTTTGACCACGAAATCTTACCGACCCAAGGGCACACTAGCGATGGAACGCTGTTTATGCTCGACCACGATGAGGTGATCCGCTCAGATACCACGTTGGCAAAATTAGCCGCACTTAAACCCGTATTCGATCCCGCCGCTGGCACCGTTACCGCGGGAAGTAGCTCGGCACTTTCTGATGGAGCAGCCTGTTTGTTGATCATGAGTGAGCAAAAAGCCCACGCGCTCGGCTTAACCATTCGTGCCCGGATTAAAGCCATGGCGATAGCCGGTTGCGATCCCTCGATCATGGGTTATGGTCCTGTCCCTGCCACCCATAAAGCCCTCAAGCGGGCCGGCTTAACCATGCAACAGATTGAGGTGGTTGAGCTCAACGAAGCTTTTGCGGCTCAGGCTCTACCTTGCATCCATGATTTGGATTTGCTCGCAGATCTGGATCAAAAGGTCAATCTCAATGGAGGGGCGATCGCGCTTGGCCATCCACTCGGGTGCTCGGGTGCTCGAATAACTACCACCTTGATCAATCTCATGGAAGCCCAAAAGGCTAAATATGGCCTTGCGACTATGTGTATTGGTTTAGGTCAGGGGATCGCGACCATTTTTGAGCGTCCATAAGTCAATGCTGAATCTCACTCACGCGAGCGCTTGGTGGCCAGTTGGTGTAGAGGCTGGCCACCAAGCACTCAATACTCGATAGAGCCAGCGCTATTATTGAGCTTGTAGCCAATCGCGATACAGTTGCTCACTACAACCCAAATAATTCACCATCCACTCAATCAATTTATGATGCTCATCTTTGCGCCAGACCAAACAGCAGTGGCTCAATTGTGCCGGCTCGGGCAACACATGCTCAACCAACTCACCACTCGCCAACAGTGGCTGGGCCATATGTCTTGGCATATAGCCGACTCCCAAGCCATTTTTTAAACTTTCGGTTGCGCTATGCCAATTAGGCAACAGTAAACGTCGCTGCTTAGGATAGTGCTCAGTATGCCGTTTAGGTAACACGCTTGAGGTATCATCGAGGCAGATCGCCAAAAACTGGCTAATAAATTCTTGGCTAAAATTTTGCTGTTGCACACAAGGATGCTGTGGGGACATCACAAATGCCCAATCCAGTATACCCATATCGCGTACTTCAAAATCTCCGCCGACCGGCACCGCGGCCGTTGCACCAATCACAATATCAGCACGCCCCTGTGCAATCGCTTCCCACGAGCCGTTAAATACTTCCATGTTGATCTGCAACTCGGCAAAGTCAAAGGTTTGGTAAAAAGCTTCTACCATTGGCTTCATCTTATCCAGCTTAACCACATTATCGAGTGTCACTTTCAAAGTCTTACGCCAACCATGCGCAGCCCGTTTGGTTTGTGCTCGGATATCTTCCATCTGGCGCAGCAATTGCCTGGCTTCAAGCATAAATAGCTCACCCGCAGGGGTCAGCTCCACTTTACGCGGCAAGCGGCGAAACAGCATCACACCAAGTTCACGCTCAATTTGGCGTACGCTATAACTGATGGCTGACGGCACTTTGTGCAGTACTTCTGCCGCAGCAGTAAAACTGCCTAAGCGTGCCACCACATCCAACAGCTCTAAAGAGGATTTAGAAAACATCACTCACCTACCTATCAAATTTTTTGTATGATAACCGAAAAAATTGCCGTTTCTCTTCATGGCCAGACAAAAATAGAATGTAAGCACAGCAAAATCCTAGCTCAGGCGAATGGATCTTGAAAAATTTATGTGTGAATAGTTTTGATGGATAAAAAATGAACGTCTCTTTCTGGCAATTAGTGTATCTCGCCGCGCTGTCGATGCTCGGTTTTATCGCTACCGATATGTATTTACCCGCGTTTAAAGTGATGGAAGTTGCGCTAAGCACTGGCCCTGAGCAAATTGCGCTCTCTTTAACCGTGTTTTTGGTCGGAATGGCATTAGGCCAACTGATGTGGGGATTGGCCAGTGATAAATTTGGCCATCGTAATACGTTATTGGCCGGTCTGTTGTTGTTTACGCTTGCCTCTACAGGTCTCGCATTCAGCACCTCAGTGTGGCAACTATTACTACTGCGTTTTATCCAAGCGATTGGAGTGTGCGCCCCGGCGGTGATCTGGCAAGCGATGGTGATCAAGCGCTATTCAAGCTCGGTGAGCCAACAAGTGTTTGCCACAATTATGCCGTTAGTGGCGCTATCTCCTGCTCTCGCGCCACAACTTGGCGTACTGCTTAGCGATCACTTGGGTTGGCCGAGTATTTTTTTCAGCTTAGCCTTAATGGGTATGGTGTTGGTGGTCAGCACTAGCTTGCAAACCAATCAAGTTACTGAACCGAAAACCACTTCGATCGCCCAAGATATTAAAGGCTTACTGCACAGCAAAGCCTATCTTGGCAATGTAATGATGTTTGCTTGCGCTTCCGCGGCCTTTTTCGCTTATCTAACTGGCATGCCAGAAATTATGACCCAGCTTGGTTATCAAGCGCGTGATATTGGCCTAAGCTTCATTCCACAAACCATCGCCTTTATGGCGGGGGGCTACTTAGGTAAAAAAGCGGTTAACCAATATGGTGATGGCTTGGTACTCAAACTACTGATGGCTTTGTTTACCCTCTCCGCGGCGATGATTTTGGTTGCATCACAATGGCAACTCAGCTCTATTTGGCCAATTCTGGCACCCTTTTGCTTGATTGCCGTCGCCAACGGTGCGCTGTATCCGATCGTAGTTAACCGTGCTCTTTCCAGTGCCAAACACAGCCCAGCTACCGCGGCAGGCTTACAAAATAGCTTACAGATCAGTATCAGCAGTTTAGCCAGTGCGTTAGTGGCAGCGCTGGCGAGTCAAGCGCAACCCGTCACTGGGATGGCGATTGTGCTATGCACGGCGGGATTATGGTTCGGTTATAAAATGGCTCATGGCGAGCCGACTGGATCATTCACGGCGACGAACCATGTGAGTCACCACTAATCCCTCTCCCTATAGCCATCGTGTGTTATTTTACCTGCTGGTGGGGATAACAATGGTGAAAAAGAGCTAGAGCCGCATTGGCGGCTCTAGCTTTATGGTGTATCCCATTCGCTGATCAAGCGAAACACTATTTTTCAGTGAGAGACTATTTTTTCAGTGAGAGACTATTTTTTCAGTGGACGCTGCCAATCGGCAATTTTACGCTCAGCAGCACGAGTGATGACCAATTCACCCTCGGCCACATTTTTGGTTAGGGTAGTACCCGCACCAATGGTTGCGCCATGACCAATAGTCACCGGTGCAATCAATTGGCTATCGGAGCCAACAAACACATTATCACCAATCACAGTTTTATGTTTGTTCACACCGTCGTAGTTACAGGTGATCACGCCGGCACCAACATTAACCCCAGTACCAATCTCAGCATCACCAAGATAGCTCAGGTGATTGGCTTTGGAACCTTCCCCGAGGCGGGCATTTTTCATTTCAACAAAGTTGCCCACATGCGCATTATTGCGCAGCTCAGCACCCGGGCGCAGACGAGTAAAAGGCCCAACTGTACAATCTTCGCCGACCGTAGCGCCTTCAATCACACTGTATGGGCGGATCACAGTGTTATCGTCAATCTCACAATCTTTCAGTATCGAACCTGCACCAATCAGCACATTATTACCGATCGAAACATTGCCTTCGATGATCACATTGACATCAATTTCAACATCATAGCCACATTGCAAGGTACCGCGCAGATCAAAACGGGCCGGATCACGCAGCATCACCCCTTGTTCGAGCAGTTTTTTTGCTTGGCGCGCTTGGAACGCACGCTCGAGACGAGCTAACTGGATACGATCATTGACCCCTTCCACTTCAATCGAATGAGCTGGATTAACCGCTTCCACAGCCCGACCTTCACTATGCGCGGCCGCAATCACATCAGTGAGATAGTATTCACCCTGGGCATTATTATTGTTCAAACCAGCCAGCCAACGTTTTAAATCACGCCCGGTCGCCACCAATACCCCGGTATTGACTTCTTTGATCAGTTTCTGCTCTTCACTGGCATCTTTTTGCTCAACAATCGCCACCACGGGGCCACGTTTACGCACAATACGACCATAACCAGTTGGGTCATCCAACACTACGGTCAGCAGCGCAATACCATCATTCGGTTGTGCTTCGAGTAAACTTTCAATGGTTTCTTCAGAAATCAGTGGTACATCGCCGTACAGGATCAAAATTTTTTCATCATCGTGAAAATGGGCCGACGCTTGATCAACCGCGTGGCCGGTGCCCAATTGCTGTGCTTGCAAAACCCAGTTCACGTTTTCACTAGCCAAGGCTTGCTGCATCTGGTCACCAGCGTGGCCATACACTAAATGGATATTTTGCGCACCGAGGTTATTACATGCATCAATCACATGTTTAACCATGGGTTTACCCGCTAAGGTATGCAGCACCTTCGGCATATTCGAATGCATACGCGTTCCTTTGCCTGCTGCGAGAATTACCGTACTGAATTTCATGTGTCGTTTACCTAGTACCTAATTATTGTTCTGCGTTGTATTTTAAACAGCAAATCGAAAATAGTTAATTGGTGGCTATCTCGAAAACAAGAAGAGTGATCATTTTTATTCAGCAGTGCCTATATAAATGATCAATCACTCAATAACTCGATAGCAACCGGTTGTTATGGGTGAGGTATGATTTAATCGCAACAAAAAAGCCTGACATCCGTCAGGCTTTTGATCAGCTTATCTGCATGATTAACGACGCTTTTTGGTCAATTCAATCACACGAAGCTGCGCGATGGCTTTAGCCAGTTCACTGGCCGCTTGTGCAAAGTCCATATCGCCATGCTGGTTAAGAATTCGCTCTTCCGCACGACGTTTGGCTTCTTCAGCCTTAGCTGCGTCTAGGTCTTCTCCACGAATTGCCGTGTCAGCCAACACAGTTGCTGTGCCTGGCTGAACTTCAACAATACCACCCGAGACATAAATGTACTCTTCGTGGCCGTGCAGTTTCACAATACGCACCATTCCAGGCGTGATAGCGGTCAGCAGCGGTGCATGGCCGTGGAAAATACCCAGCTCACCTTCGCTACCGGTCACCTGAAACGTTTCCACTAAGCCAGAGAACAATTTTTTCTCTGCGCTTACCACGTCCAGATGAAAGGTTATTGCTGCCATATCGCCTCCTAGTCAGCCTTATAGCTTCTTCGCATTCTCAATCGCATCGTCGATAGTACCGCAGTACATAAACGCTTGCTCTGGAATGTCATCGTAGTCACCTGCCAGCAACCCTTTGAAACCACGTAAGGTTTCTTTTAGGGATACATACATACCCGGTGCACCGGTGAAGACTTCTGCTACGTGATAAGGCTGAGTTAAGAAACGCTCAATCTTACGCGCACGAGCAACAACTTGCTTGTCCGCTTCAGACAGTTCGTCCATACCCAGAATCGCGATGATGTCTTTCAGCTCTTTATAACGCTGCAGAGTGGCTTGCACGCCACGCGCTACATCGTAGTGCTCTTGACCAACCACTAATGGATCCAATTGACGTGAAGTCGAATCCAATGGGTCGATCGCTGGGTATAGACCCATAGCAGCGATGTTACGGTTCAGAACTACGGTGGCATCTAAGTGCGCAAACGTAGTGGCCGGTGATGGGTCAGTCAAGTCATCCGCAGGTACGTATACCGCTTGTACTGACGTGATCGAACCTTTATTGGTTGAGGTGATACGTTCTTGCAGCACACCCATCTCTTCCGCCAGCGTTGGCTGATAACCAACCGCTGAAGGCATACGGCCAAGCAGAGCTGAAACTTCGGTTCCCGCTAGGGTATAACGGTAGATGTTGTCAATAAACAGCAGTACGTCACGACCTTCATCACGGAAGCGTTCTGCCATGGTCAAACCGGTCAACGCCACGCGTAGACGGTTGCCTGGTGGCTCGTTCATCTGACCATACACCATCGCTACTTTTGACAGCTCTGGTTGTTCAATATTAACTACACCGGCTTCCTGCATTTCATGGTAGAAGTCGTTACCCTCACGAGTACGCTCACCAACCCCTGCAAATACCGACAAACCAGAGTGTTGCAGTGCGATGTTGTTGATAAGCTCCATCATGTTAACGGTTTTACCAACACCCGCACCACCAAACAGACCAATTTTACCGCCTTTCGCAAACGGACAGATCAGGTCGATAACCTTAACCCCTGTTTCCAAAAGTTCGGTAGCACTTGACTGCTCTTCATAGCTTGGCGCAGGACGGTGAATTGAATACACCTCTTCTGCACCAATCTCGCCACGTTCGTCAATCGCATCCCCAAGCACGTTCATGATACGACCTAGGGTTTTAGTACCTACTGGTACTGAAATTGGAGCGCCAGTGTTTTGTACTGTCATTCCACGACGTAAACCATCCGAGCTACCCATCACGATAGCGCGAATCACGCCACCGCCTAATTGCTGTTGAACTTCCAGAACCAGACGTTCGTTGGAATCCACAACATTCAGAGCATCATAAACACTAGGTACTTCGCTCTGTGGGAACTCTACGTCGACTACTGCACCGATGATCTGTACGATCTTACCTGTAGCCATCGTTAATCCTCTAAACTGTTAGTTTTACCTAAGCTTAAACCGCAGCCGCGCCGCCTACGATTTCCGTCAATTCTTGTGTAATCGCCGCCTGACGGGCTTTGTTATACACAAGTTGTAAATCATCAATCAGGTTGCTCGCGTTATCGGTAGCAGCTTTCATTGCCACCATTCGGGCTGCTTGCTCACACGCCAGATTTTCTACTACCCCTTGATAAACCTGAGACTCAATAAAACGCAGTAACAGCGCATCTAATAGAGGCTTAGGTTCTGGTTCGTAGATGTAATCCCACATGTGATCGCGCTGCATCTCTGCGCTGTCCGATTTTGGCAAAGGTAGCAATTGATCGATCTTGGGTTGTTGCACCATGGTGTTCACAAACTGATTGAACACCAGATAAAGGCGATCTAATTCCCCTTTATCGTATTTCTTCAGCATCACGCCGACCGAACCAATCAGATCTTCCAAACTTGGGCTATCGCCTAAGCCAGAAACCTGTGCAGCGACTTTAGCGCCACTATTGTTGAAAAAGGCGGTCGCTTTTGAGCCGATAATCGCTAGCTCAATCTCAGCACCCTTTTCTTTCCAGTCTTGCATACTAGTGATGGCTTTTTTGAATAAGTTAATATTCAAGCCACCACACAAGCCACGATCTGTCGAAATAATGATGTAACCCACTCGCTTCGCTTCACGCTCTTCTAGATACGGATGACGATACTCTAGACTTGCGCTGGCGACATGACCGATCACTTTACGTATCGTTTGCGCGTAGGGGCGTGATGACTCCATGGCGTCCTGTGAACGACGCATTTTTGAAGCAGCCACCATCTCCATCGCTTTGGTAATCTTCTGAGTGCTTTTTACACTCCCGATTTTAGTACGTATCTCTTTTGCGCCGGCCATCGTTACTCTCCATTAGTTGGTGGCAGTGCTAACACTGCCACCGACCTCATTACCAAGTTTGGGTTGCTTTGAAATCGTCAACCAGTTGCTTTAACTGAGCTTCGATGTCGTCGTTATAAGCACCTGTCTTGTCAATTTGCGCTGCCAATTCAGCGTAATGAGCACGAGCATACGATAGTAGAGCCGCTTCGAAATCGAGCACTTTATTCAGCTCAACATCGGTGAGATAGCCACGTTCAGCGGCAAAGATCACCAGCGCCTGATCAAACACAGACATTGGCGCGTACTGTTTCTGCTTCATCAGTTCAGTCACTTTCTGACCATGAGTCAGCTGACGCTTGGTCGCTTCATCCAAATCAGAAGAGAACTGAGCAAATGCCGCAAGTTCGCGATAAGCCGCCAGAGCAGTACGAATACCACCAGACAGTTTCTTAATGATCTTAGTTTGCGCAGCACCACCCACCCGCGAAACAGAGATACCAGGGTCAACCGCTGGACGTACGCCCGAGTTGAATAGCTCAGTTTGCAGGAAGATCTGACCATCGGTAATCGAAATTACGTTGGTTGGTACGAAAGCCGATACGTCACCCGCTTGAGTTTCGATAATCGGTAGCGCTGTCAGCGAACCGGTCTTACCTTTCACTTCGCCATTGGTGAAACGCTCTACATAAGCTTCGTTAACACGAGCAGCACGCTCAAGTAGACGAGAGTGGAGGTAGAATACGTCGCCAGGGAAAGCTTCGCGGCCTGGTGGACGACGCAGCAACAGTGAAATTTGACGGTAAGCGACCGCTTGTTTAGACAGGTCATCGTAGACAATCAGTGCATCTTCACCGCGATCGCGGAAGTATTCACCCATCGCACAACCTGAGTAAGGTGCGAGGTATTGCAGTGCCGCTGATTCTGACGCTGAAGCCACCACTACAATGGTGTTTTTCAGTGCGCCGTGCTCTTCCAGTTTACGCACCACGTTGGCAATGGTTGATGCTTTCTGGCCGATCGCGACATAGATTGAGTAAATACCCGAATCTTTCTGGTTGATGATCGCATCAATCGCCAACGCGGTTTTACCGGTTTGACGGTCACCGATGATCAGCTCACGCTGGCCACGGCCGATTGGGATCATCGAGTCGACGGATTTATAACCAGTCTGTACTGGTTGATCGACCGACTTACGATCGATAACACCCGGTGCGATCACTTCCACTGGTGAAGTCAAGCTGGCACCGAGTGGGCCTTTACCATCAATCGGTTCACCAAGGGTGTTCACGACTCGACCGAGCAGTTCTGGACCGACTGGCACTTCCAAAATACGGCCAGTACCCGTGACTTTCATACCTTCACGCAGGTCAGCGTATGGCCCCATCACCACCGCACCAACCGAATCACGTTCAAGGTTAAGTGCCAGTGCATAACGGCTGCCTGGTAATTCAATCATTTCGCCTTGCATAACATCCGCAAGGCCGTGAATACGAATAATACCATCGCTAACTGACACGATAGTACCTTCGTTACGCGCTTCACTCACAACGTGGAAAGATTCAATACGTTGTTTGATCAGATCGCTAATTTCCGTGGAATTAAGTTGCATGCTCCAATCCCCATCAAGACTGCAATGCATCGCTCAGACGCTTCAAACGTCCGCGTGCTGAGTTATCGATGACTAAGTCTCCGGCTCGAATAATAACTCCGCCAAGCAGAGTCTCATCTACACTGCAATTCAGCTGAACTTTGCGCTCTAAACGCTGCTCAAGCTTGCTGCCAATATCTGAACGCTGTTGTTCACTGAGTTCGGTGGCGGAAATCACATCCACATCCACTTGTTTCTCATGTTCCTGCTTTAGCACCAAAAAATGCTCATAAAGCGCAGGAATCGCCAACAGACGTCCATTTTCTGCCATTACCTTAATCAGGTTTTGACCATGGTCATCAAGCTGTTCGCCACAAACTGCAATAAACATCTCCGCCAACTTGGTGGCCGATCCGGAACTGGTTAACAGTTCATGCATTTGTGCGTTTTTTGCGACTTCAGCGGCGAAAGCCAGCATCTGATCCCAATGGCTCAACTGCTGTTTTTCCACCGCAAAATCAAAGGCTGCTTTAGCGTAGGGGCGTGCGATTGTAATCAAATCAGACATGAGCCCCCTCCATTAAAGTTTTGCAGTAATATTGTCGAGAATATCTTGGTGCGCCTCTTTATCGATGGCACGTTCAAGAATTTTCTCCGCACCAGCAATTGCCAGAGTTGCAACCTGCTTACGCAGCTCATCACGAGCACGGTTACGCTCAGCTTCAATCTCTGCTTCAGCTTGAGTAAGGATTTTCTGGCGTTCAGCCTGAGCTTCCCCACGAGCTTCATCAATGATTTGTGCTTTACGTTTATTCGCTTGCTCAATGAGCTCAGTTGCTGTGCGTTTTGCTTCCTTTAACTGATCAGAAGCATTGGCTTGTGCTAGATCTAGATCTTTCTTTGCTCGCTCAGCGGCTTGCAAACCATCAGCAATTTTCTTCTGACGATCTTCAATCGCTTTGATGATCGGTGGCCAGACATATTTCATGCAGAACCAGACAAACATACCAAAGGCAAGAGCTTGACCTAGCAGAGTTGCGTTCATATTCACAACAGCTACCCCCTAAAATGGACTTAGTGTTAATCAACGACAAATCGAAACGATTTATCAAGGCAAGGCTTGATTAACCAGCTAGCTGACCAACAAATGGGTTTGCGAATGTGAATAGCAGAGCAATTACGATACCGATCATTGGAACCGCGTCCAGCAGACCTGCGATGATAAACATCTTAACTTGCAGCATCGGAGCCATTTCAGGTTGACGCGCAGCGCCTTCCAAAAACTTTCCGCCCAATACAGCAAAGCCAATCGCAGTACCAACCGCACATAGACCAACAATAATAGCTACAGCGATTGCAGAGAAGCTCAATACAGTTTCCATCTAATTTCTCCAAAGATTCAATGGGTATTACAATTTCAATTAATGATCGTTATCTTCATGAGCCATCGACATGTACACGATGGTCAACATCATAAATACAAACGATTGGATCAAAATAACCAAGATATGGAAGATAGCCCAAGGTAGGGATCCCATCCATTGCAAGTACCATGGCAGCATAGCTGCACAAAGAATAAACACCACTTCACCAGCAAACATGTTACCAAACAGACGCATACCAAGTGATAGAGGCTTCGCTAGTAGCGAAACAACTTCAATCAGTAAGTTGAATGGGATCATGATCCAGTGATTAAACGGATGTAGTGCTAACTCTTTTGCAAACCCGCCCAAGCCTTTTACTTTGATGCTGTAGTAAATCATCAAAGCAAATACGCCTAGAGCCATAGCCATAGTGATATTCACATCAGCAGAAGGTACCACTTTTAGGTAAGGGATACCAAGCCAATGCTCTGCTGGGTAAGGTAAGAAATCGATGGGTACTAAGTCCATCAAGTTCATTAAAAATACCCAACAAAAGATAGTCAGTGCCAAAGGCGCTATCAGTGGATTGCGACCATGGAAAGTATCTTTGACGTTTTTATCAACGAACTCTACCACCATCTCAACCGCACACTGCAGCTTACCCGGAACACCCGTTGTCGCTTTTCTGGCTACTGCACGAAATATTCCAAGGAATATCAGTCCAGTAAAAACAGAGAAGAACAGGCTATCAATGTGTACATTCCAGAAACTCGACTCTTCCGCCACTAACCCAAACTTATAGGTTGAAAGGTTAGTTAGGTGGTGAGTGATATAACTGGAAGATGTGAGCGCTTCACCTGGCGCAGCCATAACTCATCCTATTTTTTGTTGTTAATGAATAGCACTGGCGCACAGATATTAATCCCTAGAGCCAGCAAATAGGTTAGCTTCAGTGGAACAAGTTCCAACTGCATATACACGTAGACAACCGAAAACAGCACTATGGTGATCAAAATTTTCAGCGCTTCGCCGGTATAAAACGAAATGGCGACCATTTTTAACGCTCGTGCTCCTGCAAACAGAAAAGCACAATACGCAAAAACGGCATTGGCAACGACAAAAATACCGCCACCCACTAACGCAGAAAGCCCCCAAGCACCATTAACAACCACTGAAAATACGATTGCCATAACCATAACTGCACTTAACTGGATCAACAACAATCGCTTTGCAAGCTCTCGTCCTTGCCTTGCTAGCACAGCTACCATGTATTCTTACCTCTAATAATCACCCAGCCCGAACTACAGTTCGGACTGGAAAATCAGCAAAAATTATACGGCTGCAGTAACTGCCAGCAATCAACACACCGCCAACAGTTACAATTATGCATACAATCCGACAACTTTCACGTAAACAACGGGGTTTTGCATAATTGATAACTATCAATTATCTCAACTTAATTCTGTAGCTTACTAATTAGTAACTGCAATTGATGAGGTTCATCAAAACTGATTGTCACTTTAGATTTACCGTTCACAGATCTCACTATAGAGACTTTTGCGGCTAATTTCTTACTTAAATTTTGTGACAATTGTTGTATTTCTAAATCCTCTACGCCATTTTTTACGACAACAGGATCCGCTAAACATTTTTTGACCAGTTGTTCAGTTTGACGAACACTCAACTGTTTCTTTGCCACCGCGTGGGCAATTTCACCTTGTTGATCGCCACTGAGCATCAGTAGCGCACGGGCATGACCCATTTCCAATTGCTTGCTGGCCAACAACTGCTTGACCTCATCACTTAACTGATTCAAGCGCAGTAAATTAGTGACAGTAGTGCGAGATTTACCAATCACTTCAGCCACTTGTTGATGAGTCAAACTAAACTCGTGCTGTAAACGCTCTAAAGCTTGCGCCTCTTCCATCACATTCAGATCTTCGCGCTGAATATTTTCAATCAAAGCCATCGCGATCGCGGCGCGATCATCAGCTTGTTTAATCAAACAAGGCACTTGTTTTAACCCTGCCTGCTTAGCGGCGCGCCAACGTCGTTCACCAGCAATAATTTCATAGCCACCAGAGACCAATTGACGCACCACGATCGGTTGAATGATCCCTTGCGATTGAATCGAGGCGGCTAACTCTTCCAGCGCTTGTGGGGAAAGATCTTTACGCGGTTGGTAGACACCGGGTTGCAAATTAGCCACAGAGAGATCGGCCAACTCACCTTCATTCGACATTGACTGGCTGATTGAAGCTGTGTGCTGCTTTTCCCGCGCCAATGAGCTGGTAGCCAGTAGTGCATCCAACCCTTTTCCTAAACCACGTTTCGTCATCCAAACCGATTCCTATTGTTGTGTTATGCGGGCACTTCTTCACGACGTAACATTTCACCTGCCAAAGCCAGATAAGCTTTGGCCCCCGCCGATTGCTTATCATAATACATCGCCGGTTTGCCATGGCTTGGCGCTTCAGCCAAACGAACGTTACGTGGAATAACCGTACGATAGACTTTGCTACCAAAGTGCTTTTTCAGTTGATCGGAGACTTCATTGGCGAGTCGATTACGCGGGTCGTACATAGTACGCAAGATACCTTCAATTTTGAGGTTATCGTTCACTACCGCGGCGAGTTTGCTGATGGTATCCATTAACGCAGTTAAGCCTTCCAGTGCGAAATACTCACACTGCATAGGAACCAGCACCGAATCAGCGGCTGCCATTGCGTTAATTGTAAGGAGGTTTAAAGACGGCGGACAATCAATAAAGATGAAATCATAGTTATCACGCACTGCAGAAAGTGCATTTTTTAAGCGCACCTCGCGGGCGAACACTTCCATCAACTTGATTTCAGCGGCAGTCACATCACCATTGGCGGCAATCAAATCATAATGGCCGGTGGTTTTATGACACACCACTTGCTCAAAAGGGGCATCTTCGACTAACAGCTCATAGGCCGTGGATTCAACTTGATATTTATCAACCCCGCTGGCCATTGTGGCATTGCCTTGTGGATCAAGATCCACCACCAATACTTTGCGTTTGGTGGCTGCCATTGACGCCGCTAGATTGATACACGTTGTCGTTTTCCCTACTCCGCCTTTTTGATTGGCGATTGCTACGATTTTACCCACGGTATGCCTCGCTGTTATTCCTTGCGCGCTAAGATTACAAGATGACGCTCACCTTCTAACTCAGGAACTTGCAAAGCTTTGATATCGATCACACAACACCACTCGGGAAGCTGGGTAATTTCATCATCCGGCCGCACGCCTTTCAACGCCAGAAACAAACCACCACCCGATTTAGGTAAATGTTGGCACCAATTAACCATATCGGTCATCGAGGCAAAGGCTCGACTTAATACTCCATCAAAGCCTTGCTCAGGATCAAACTCTTCGACTCGACTCTGCACTGGCAGCACATTGCTGATCTTTAACTCATGGATCACCTGTTTGAGAAAACGGATCCGTTTACCAAGACTATCCAGCAACACAAATTGTTTATCCGGATGCATGATCGCCAGTGGGATCCCTGGCAATCCAGGGCCGGTGCCCACGTCAATAAAACGCTCACCAACCAGATGTGGACTGACCGCCAAACTATCGAGAATGTGTTTGACCAACATTTCAATCGGATCACGAACTGAAGTCAGATTATAAGCTTTATTCCATTTATCAAGCAGTTGTACGTAACCAACCAACTGTTCGCGCTGCTGTTCTGTCACCAATAAATCGGTTTGGGCGATCAAAGCATCGAGTTTGATTCGTAATTGATTCATTACGCCGCGTCTCCCTTTTTCAGTAGACCATGCTTTTTCAGGTGTACCAATAAAATCGAAATCGCTGCAGGCGTAATACCGGAGATCCGCGAAGCAATCCCGATGGTTTCCGGTTTAGCCGTATTGAGTTTGAGCACCACTTCGTTCGATAACCCTTTCACTTGTTGGTAATCCAAATCGACGGGCAATTTAGTGTGTTCATGGCGCTGTGATTTTTCAATCTCATCCTGCTGACGCTGGATGTAACCCTCATATTTGACTTGAATTTCAACCTGTTCTGCCGCTTCAGCATCTTGCAACGCAGGACCAAAAGCGGCCAGCGTGGTGAGCAGATCATAATTCATCTCAGGGCGGCGCAATAAATCTTCACCACTGGCTTCACGTGAGATTGGGGTTTTCAATAGCGCATTAAGCTGCTCAACGCCGACCGAAGTGGGATTGATCCAAGTTTGTTGTAAACGTTGACGTTCTTGGGCCATCTGTTCAACTTTCTGGTTAAAACGCGCCCAACGTTGATCATCGACCAAGCCTAACTCACGGGCTTTTTCGGTCAAACGCAGATCGGCGTTATCTTCACGCAGCAGCAAACGATATTCGGCACGCGAAGTGAACATGCGGTACGGCTCTTTAGTGCCAATGGTCGAGAGGTCGTCAATTAATACCCCCATATAAGCTTGATCACGACGTGGGCTCCAGCCCTCTTTTTCTTGACTGTACAAACTGGCATTCAGGCCAGCCATTAAGCCCTGCGCGGCCGCTTCTTCATAACCTGTGGTGCCATTGATTTGCCCCGCAAAGAACAAACCATGAATAAATTTGCTTTCATAGGTCTGTTTCAAATCACGTGGGTCAAAGAAATCGTATTCAATCGCATAACCTGGACGCACAATGTGAGCGTTCTCAAACCCTTTCATTGAACGGACAATTTGCACTTGTACATCAAAGGGTAAGCTGGTGGAAATCCCATTTGGGTACAACTCAGTGGTGCTTAACCCTTCAGGCTCGATAAAGATCTGGTGACTGTTTTTATCGGCAAAACGCATCACTTTATCTTCAATTGACGGACAGTAACGTGGTCCGATCCCTTCAATGATCCCAGCGTACATTGGGCTACGATCAAGGTTGGCACGGATCACATCATGGGTGCGTTCATTGGTATAGGTGATATAACAAGGGATTTGCCGTGGGTGCTGCTCACGTTGGCCGATAAAGGAAAATACCGGCGTTGGGTTATCACCGTGTTGCGCCTCTAACACAGAAAAGTCGACACTGTTGGCATCAATTCGTGGTGGGGTGCCAGTTTTTAAACGATCAATCCGCAATGGAAGTTCGCGCAAACGATGTGCCAAAGTGATCGAGGCAGGATCCCCGGCTCGACCTCCAGCATAATTTTCAAGACCAATGTGGATCTTACCACCTAAGAAAGTTCCAACGGTTAATACCACCGCTTTGGCATGGAACTTAAGACCCATTTGCGTCACTACGCCGCGGATATGATCTTGTTCAACGATCACATCATCCACCGCTTGTTGGAATAGGGTGAGATTCGGGGTGTTTTCTAACACATTACGTACATACGCTTTATAAAGTGCGCGATCTGCTTGTGCGCGTGTTGCGCGTACTGCGGGACCTTTAGAAGCGTTTAAGGTACGAAATTGAATACCTGCGTGATCGATGGCTTGTGCCATCAAACCACCCATCGCATCGACTTCTTTGACTAAATGTCCTTTGCCAATCCCGCCGATCGCTGGATTACAGGACATTTGGCCTAAAGTATCAATATTATGGGTCAGCAATAATGTACGTTGTCCTGTACGTGCTGCAGCGAGAGCGGCTTCCGTTCCTGCGTGACCGCCACCAACGACGATGACATCAAATGTTTCGTGATAAAGCATGAACGACCTCAGGTATTCATTGAAACTAGGGTTAGCAAAAGAGACGTATTCTAACCTCTTTCGTGTGGCTAGAAAATCGCTTTCCCATTTTTTCCAATCCTGATTGCTAATTAATATATATAAAGATCTTTATAGAGATCTTTTTATTAGATCTATTATTAAGCAAGAGGATCTTTGTGGATAAGTGAAAAATGATCAACAAGATCATTCAGATTGAGAGGATCATATCGTGTGATCAAGCATTGATCTACTCAAGGATTAGCTGGGATCAAAATGCTTGGTTATACACAGTGCCTTGGGGATGATTAAGTTGTTATATGGATAAATATAGGAAGATCACCGGATAATAATAGATTTATCCACAATTGTTTTGGATGAAATATCAGCAATTCAACCATTTTTAGATTGCGCTGTTATCCACAGAGCATCAATAGCAGCTAAAAAAAGAGCGGCTTTCGCCGCTCATGATCGAATATTGATGGTTTAAAAACGATTGATCACCCGCTTGAGCCAAGCCTCAGCAGCATCTTCTGGTACTGAGTGCTGTTGAATATCGATACTAAAGCAGTTGGCTAGGGGCTTCGCGCCAATGTCACTCAGTAGTTGGTAAGCATGTTTACCGGCAGCACAGAAGGTATCATAGCTGGAGTCACCAATCGCTACCACGGCATAGCGCAGGGCAGCGGTATTCGGTGGGGTATCCTGCAATGCTTGAATAAATGGCTGAATGTTATCGGGGTATGCCCCGGCACCATGAGTTGAGGTGATCAGCAGCCAAGTGCCTGTGGTAGGGATATTATTCAAGCTTGGCTGATTATGAATTTGCGTTTCAAATCCCTGTTGCTGTAGAAGATCGCTGAGGTGGTCCCCTACATATTCCGCACCACCGAGGGTGCTACCGGTAATGATATGAATCATAGCGTTACTCTATTTACCAATACAGAATGATGAAAAAATACGCCCCAATAGATCATCAGAACTGAACTCACCGGTAATCTCATTGAGGTGCTGTTGGGTGATTCGTAGCTCTTCAGCCAGTATCTCACCCGCCATAAAGCCTTCTAATTGCTGTTGGCCAATCTCTAAATGCTCAGCGGCGCGTTCGAGAGCATCAAGATGGCGACGACGAGCCATAAAGCCGCCTTCTTGGTTACCCGCAAAACCCATGCACTGTTTGAGGTGTTCGCGTAGCGCATCCACGCCCTGACCGGTTTTGGCGGATAGACGGATCAAGGTCGGTTGATTGACATGGCAGATCCCAAGTGGTTCACCGGTTTGATCGGCTTTATTACGGATCACGGTGATGCCAATATTCTCCGGTAGCTTATCGACAAAGTCAGGCCAAATATCTTCGGGAGTACTGGCTTGTGTGGTAGTGCCATCGACCATAAACAGTACGCGATCAGCTTGTTGGATTTCTTGCCAGGCACGTTCAATACCAATCTTTTCTACCGCATCCGCCGCATCGCGGAGTCCAGCCGTGTCGATAATGTGCAGCGGCATTCCATCAATATGGATATGTTCACGCAGAACATCGCGGGTGGTTCCGGCAATATCGGTGACGATAGCGGATTCCTTACCTGACAGCGCGTTGAGTAGGCTGGATTTACCGGCATTCGGGCGACCGGCAATCACCACCTTCATGCCTTCGCGCATAATCGCCCCTTGATTTGCTTCACGACGAACAGCAGCCAGGTTATCGATGATGGTTTGTAGATCGGCGGAAACTTTACCATCGGCGAGAAAATCGATCTCTTCCTCAGGGAAGTCGATAGCGGCTTCAACATAAATTCGTAAGTGGATCAGTGATTCAACCAGCTTGTGGATCCGTTTGGAAAACTCTCCTTGTAGCGATTGCAGCGCGGATTTGGCGGCTTGCTCTGAGCTGGCATCAATCAAGTCGGCAATCGCTTCGGCTTGGGTTAAATCCAGTTTATCGTTAAGGAAAGCGCGCTCGGAGAATTCTCCTGGTCGGGCTGGACGCACCCCATTAATCTGCAAAATCCGTCGGATCAGCATATCCATCACCACTGGGCCGCCATGACCTTGCAGTTCCAATACATCTTCACCAGTAAACGAATGAGGGTTTGGGAAAAAGAGTGCGATGCCCTGATCGATCTGCTGAGCATGCTGATCAATAAATGGTAAGTATTCGGCGTAACGCGGGCGCAGGGTGCGCCCAGTTACGGTTTGTGCTACGTGGGCTGCCAGTGGGCCTGATACACGGATAATGCCGACCCCACCACGGCCGGGGGCCGTAGCTTGCGCGACAATGGTATCTGTTGTCATAGTGTTACCTAAACCGGAGTGAATTAGCGTTATTGTAATCAGCGCTCAACAAAAAGGCGACCTTTTGGCCGCCTCTTTATTAGTTAATCAAACTTACTTGGTGTGTAAGCCTTTCTTCTCCAGCGCTTTATAAATCAGCGTTTGTTGGATCAGCGTTACGATGTTGGATACCAGCCAGTACAGTACCAGACCTGATGGGAACCATAGGAAGAAGAAGGTGAACATCACAGGCATGAAAGTCATGATTTTCTGCTGCATTGGGTCGGTGATCGTGGTTGGGCTCATTTTTTGGATCACGAACATACTTGCACCCATCAGCAGTGGCAAGATGTAGTAAGGATCTTGCGCTGATAAGTCATGAATCCAGCCAAAGAAAGGTGAATGGCGCAGCTCAACCGATTCCATTAATGCCCAGTATAGCGCGATGAAAATCGGCATTTGTAGAAGGATAGGTAGGCAGCCACCGAGTGGGTTAACCTTCTCTTTCTTGTACAGCTCCATCATCTCTTGGCTCATGCGTTGGCGATCATCACCAATTCGCTCACGCATCGCTTGCAGTTTAGGTTGCAGCATGCGCATTTTGGCCATCGAAGTGTATTGGGCTTTGGTCAGTGGGTACATCGCACCACGCACAATAAAGGTGAGGCAGATAATCGCCACGCCCCAGTTGCTGACAAAGCTTTGGATCACCGACAGTAACCAGTGCAGTGGTTTGGCAATAAACCACAGCCAACCGTAGTCAACCACTAAGTCTAAGTTAGGCGCAACGGCAGCCATTTGGTCTTGTAGCTTTGGACCGACCCATAGACTGGCTTTAAACTCGGCCTGCTCACCATCGGCAATGGTTTTGTTTGGTGTGCGGATCCCCATGTCGCCTAAATTATTAATCACGCGTGAATAGAGTTGAGCTTGTGGCTCATCACGTGGGATCCAAGCGGCAGCAAAGTAGTGCTGGATCATCGCGACCCAGTTAACCGAGACATTATTCGGTGCGCTCAGATTGCGATCTTTCATATCGTCAAAGCTGTATTTCTTATAACGCACATCGCTGGTCGAGTAGGCACCACCACGGTAAGTTGGCATCGCTAAGTTACCACCAGAATCAAGCAGATTTTGGCGCAAATGAGCATACATACCTAAACTGGCAGGGTTACCAGAGTGGTTTGCGACATCAAACACCACATCCACCGCATAACTGCCACGCTTAAGGATGAAGGTTTTGGTGTAATCAATACCATTGGCTTGGTAAGTCATTGGAATGCGTAGCTCATCTTGACCTTCGGCCAAGGTAAAGCTATCGGCACTGATTTGGTAAGCAGGGCGGTTATTGCTGGTGACATCAATCCCTTGCGGGCCAACTAAACCACTCTGTGCTACAAACTGATGCCCTTGGCCGCTTTCTAGCAGCACAAAATATTCAGGTTCATCAAGCTCTTGAGTATATTTATTCAACTGTGCATTGACGATATCGCCGCCAAGCGTATCAATAGACAGAGTTAGTACGTCATTGGTCACGGTAATGATCTTTGCCTGTGCCGCGACATTCTGGTTAGGCGCTGGATCTAACTCATCTGAATATGAAGGAGCAGAAGCTGCGCCAGTGGATTGAGCCTGCTGTGTCGCTTGTGGTAGCGGGTTCTTCGCTGCTTGCCATTGTTGGAATAGCAGGAAAGAAACTAACGCCAGAGCGATTAACAAGATATTACGTTGAGAATCCATCGTTATTTATCTCTGTCTTGTTTTTGAACTGGAGGAACGGGGTCAAAACCCCCTTCATGCAAAGGGTGGCATTTTAATAGACGTTGAGTGGATAACCAACATCCTTTTATAAAACCGTGAGCTCGCAACGCTTCTATCGCATAGGTAGAGCAAGTCGGAGTGAATCGACAGCGTGGGCCGATAAGAGGGCTAATGAACCACTGGTAGAGTTTTACAATACCAATGGCTAACCACGAGAAGGGCGAGAGAGGCGTTGCCATAGTTTATCAAGCAAATTAAACAGTTGTTCATTGCTCAAATCTTGCGCGCTCTTTTTCGCAATGACAACAAAATCTTTATTAGGTAGCTGATTTTGATGTAAACGAAAGCTTTCCCGACATATCCGTTTGAATCGGTTACGGCCTACAGCAGTTTTAATCTGCTTTTTCGGAACCGCAAGTCCCAAACGTGGATGAGCAAGAGAATTAGTGCGAGCGATAATCGTGAGATGAGGTGAACCAGCACTGTGAGCTTGCTGGAAGACTGTTTGATAATGTTCGGGAGTTAACAGACGTAACTCCCGATTGAATGCGTACGTACTCAAAATAATTCGGAATTATTTTGACAGGCGCTTACGGCCTTTTGCACGACGTGCATTCAGAACTTTACGACCGTTCGCAGTCGCCATGCGAGCACGGAAACCGTGATTACGCTTGCGCTTCAGAACTGAAGGTTGAAAAGTGCGTTTAGACATGTTGTTACCTTTACTGATCAGTAGTTTTAGGTTCTTAGTTAACCCGGCGTGGGCATTTAGGTCTTCACTGAAGACGCCGACGCCTCTCAACAAAGAGGCGGAATTGTAATCACTGTCACAAAAGCTGTCAATGATTGGCTTTCCCCAGTCTGAACCGACGCTATAAGCGAATTCATTCTGGTTGCCGCTTTATTTGCGGTCGGCCGATTATACGGACAAACGGTAAAATCTCAAGGATCCTTAACGGATCCAAATGTAATAAAGCAATTTAGGGTTCAGCTTACGCAATATAATAGAGGCAGAATTTCGCGATCAAACCAATAAATAGTCAGTTATTAACAACAATCGAACAGGAATAGAAAAGTGGGGATAACTCGTTAGGATCCTAAGCAATGTGGATCATTATGTGGGTAGTGCGAGTAAAATGTGTGAGGATCTCACCGATTTACCCGAAAACAATGTGAATAACTTAGATCTTATTCACTGGATCATCGATCCAGCGCTGGCGATCTGAGTTATCAACAGGTAGAATCGACCCTCTTTACCGATCGTTGATTTTTGAGTGAGGGAATCGTGTCATCTTCGCTATGGTTGCAATGTTTGCAACGGCTTCAGGAAGAGCTACCTGCCGCAGAATTTAGTATGTGGGTGCGTCCGCTCCAAGCGGAGCTCAATGACAATACTCTCACTTTATTTGCGCCTAACCGCTTTGTATTAGATTGGGTGCGCGATAAGTATCTCAATAGTATCAATCGCTTGCTGCTAGAGTTTAGTGGTAACGATGTGCCTAGCCTGCGCTTTGAAGTGGGTAGTCGTCGCGTGGTAGCAGTAAAGCCTGCTCCGGTGCGCACTGCCGCCGATGTGGCGGCAGAGTCTTCAGCTCCGGCCCAGCTTGCCCAGCGTAAACCGATCCATAAAACGTGGGATGACGACAGCGCAGCGGCCGATATTACTCACCGCTCGAATGTGAACCCGAAACACAAGTTCAATAACTTCGTGGAAGGTAAATCTAACCAACTCGGTTTAGCGGCAGCGCGTCAAGTATCCGATAACCCTGGTGCGGCTTATAACCCACTGTTTTTGTACGGTGGTACGGGTTTAGGTAAAACTCACTTGCTGCACGCGGTAGGCAATGCGATTGTTGATAACAATCCGAATGCCAAAGTGGTGTACATGCACTCTGAGCGTTTCGTGCAAGATATGGTAAAAGCACTGCAAAACAATGCGATTGAAGAATTCAAGCGCTATTACCGCAGTGTTGATGCCTTGCTGATCGATGATATTCAATTTTTTGCTAATAAAGAGCGCTCGCAGGAAGAGTTCTTCCACACCTTTAATGCGCTGCTGGAAGGCAATCAACAGATCATTTTGACGTCTGATCGCTATCCAAAAGAGATCAATGGCGTAGAAGATCGTCTCAAATCACGTTTTGGTTGGGGTTTAACGGTAGCGATCGAGCCTCCGGAGCTAGAAACTCGCGTCGCGATTTTGATGAAAAAGGCCGAAGATCACCAAATTCATCTACCTGACGAAGTGGCCTTCTTTATTGCTAAACGTCTGCGCTCTAATGTGCGCGAGTTGGAAGGAGCACTCAATCGGGTGATCGCTAACGCCAATTTTACCGGTCGACCGATTACGATTGATTTTGTACGTGAAGCGTTGCGGGATTTACTCGCACTGCAAGAAAAGCTGGTCACCATTGATAATATTCAGAAAACGGTGGCCGAATACTACAAAATCAAAGTCGCCGATCTGCTATCAAAACGTCGTTCGCGTTCCGTAGCGCGCCCGCGTCAATTAGCCATGGCACTGGCTAAAGAGTTAACTAACCACAGCTTGCCTGAAATTGGTGATGCTTTTGGCGGGCGTGACCACACCACAGTATTACACGCATGCCGTAAAATCGAACAATTGCGCGAAGAAAGCCACGATATCAAAGAAGATTACTCGAATCTGATCCGTACGCTTTCCTCTTAATTGGCGCTATGGTTTAGTGCACTTTGCTTTCACTTTCGTTGAAGAGAAGACGATGAAATTTACCATTGAACGTAGCCACTTAATTAAACCATTGCAGCAAGTATCTGGCACTTTGGGTGGCCGTGCTAGCTTGCCGATCTTGGGTAATTTGTTGCTCAAGGTGGAAGATAATCAACTATCAATGACCGCGACGGATCTGGAAGTTGAATTGCTAAGCCGCATCACCCTAGAAGGTGAATTTGAAGCCGGTAGCATTACCGTGCCAGCCCGTAAGTTTTTAGATATTTGCCGTGGTTTGCCAGATAGCGCAGTGATCACTGTGCTGCTCGAAGGCGATCGCATTCAAGTACGCTCAGGTCGTAGCCGTTTCTCGCTGGCCACGTTGCCAGCCAGTGATTTTCCAAATATCGAAGATTGGCAAAGTGAAGTACAAGTGTCACTCACCCAGGCCGAGCTACGTGGTCTGATTGAAAAAACCCAGTTTTCAATGGCTAACCAAGATGTACGCTATTACTTAAATGGTATGCTATTTGAGATTGAAGGATCGACTTTGCGTTCTGTAGCAACCGATGGTCATCGTATGGCGGTGGCGCAAGCTCAGCTTGGTGCGGATTTTGCGCAAAAACAGATCATTGTGCCGCGTAAAGGGGTACTCGAGCTGGTCAAATTGCTTGATGCGCCAGAGCAGCCAGTGGTACTGCAAATCGGCAATGCTAACTTGCGAGCAGAAGTTAACCACTTTGTTTTCACTTCTAAGCTGGTTGATGGCCGTTTCCCGGATTATCGCCGTGTATTACCGCAACATACCAGTAAAACGCTTGAAGCGGGGTGTGATGAATTACGCCAAGCTTTTTCGCGTGCCGCGATCCTGTCCAATGAAAAATTCCGTGGCGTGCGGGTCAATTTAGCCGATAACGAAATGCGGATTACCGCCAACAACCCAGAGCAGGAAGAAGCGGAAGAGTTGCTGGATGTGAACTTTGATGGCGATTCGATCGAGATTGGCTTTAACGTCAGCTACATTTTGGATGTGCTCAATACCTTGCGTTGCGACCAAGTGCGTGTGTCAATGTCGGATGCCAATGCCAGCGCTTTGGTGGAAAATGTCGCGGATGACAGTGCCATGTATGTGGTGATGCCGATCCGTCTTTAAAGGTGTAATCCAGTTGCCATGCCGCTTTCTCGGTTAGTGATCCAACAGTTTCGTAATATTAAAGCCTGTGATATTCGCCTATCAGCAGGCTTTAACTTTCTTATTGGGCCAAACGGCAGCGGTAAAACCAGTGTGCTTGAGGCGATTTATCTGCTTGGTCATGGCCGCTCTTTTAAAACCGCACTGACGGGGCGGATCATTCAAAACGAGTGCCGAGAACTGTTTATCCATGGTCGAATTTGTGAGCATGGTTTGAGCTCTGATCAATTTGAGCTACCGGTTGGCATTAATAAGCAGCGTGATGGCTCAACAGAGGTTAAAATAGGCGGCCAAACTGGGCAGAAGCTAGCGCAATTAGCGCAAATTTTGCCATTGCAACTGATTCATCCGGAAGGCTTTGAGCTGCTGACCGATGGACCAAAACAGCGCCGTGCTTTTATCGATTGGGGGGTGTTTCATACTGAACCCGCCTTTTATGAAGCATGGGGGCGGTTTAAGCGGCTGACTAAGCAGCGCAATGCGTTATTGAAAAGCGCGCACAGCTACCGTGAACTGAGTTATTGGGATCAAGAATTAGCCAATTTGGCGGAGCAGATTGACCAGTGGCGAGCCCATTATGTCAATCAATTGAAAAATGTGGCAGAGCAGTTATGTCGCGCATTTTTGCCAGAATTTGAGATTGATTTAAAGTACTATCGAGGTTGGGAAAAAGATCAGCCTTATCAATCAATTCTGCAGAAAAACTTCGAAAGAGATCAGCAATTAGGCTACACCGTTAGCGGCCCTAATAAAGCCGATTTGCGGATCAAGGTCAACGCAACCCCAGTGGAAGATGTGTTATCACGGGGGCAATTGAAATTAATGGTGTGTGCGTTGCGAGTTGCGCAAGGTCAGCACCTTACTGAGTTAACCGGCAAGCAATGCATTTATCTTATCGATGATTTTGCTTCCGAATTGGATAGCCTACGTCGCCAACGTTTGGCAGATAGCCTTAAAGGGACGGGGGCGCAGGTTTTTGTAAGTTCTATTACCGAAAGCCAAGTGGCGGATATGTTGGATGAGTCCAGTAAAACTTTTCATGTTGCCCATGGTGTAATAGAGCAAGGATCAATAGAGTGAGAGAGTAACTCATGTCGAACAATTACGATTCATCGAGTATTAAGGTACTGAAGGGTCTGGATGCAGTACGTAAGCGTCCGGGTATGTACATCGGCGACACGGATGATGGCACCGGTCTGCACCACATGGTTTTTGAGGTGGTGGATAACTCAATTGATGAAGCGTTGGCAGGTTACTGTAAAGACATCGTGGTGACGATCCACGAAGACAACTCAGTGTCAGTCAGCGATGACGGTCGTGGTATTCCGACTGAAATGCATCCTGAAGAGCAAGTTTCGGCGGCAGAAGTGATCATGACCGTACTGCACGCCGGCGGTAAATTTGATGATAACTCCTATAAAGTCTCCGGCGGTTTGCACGGAGTTGGGGTTTCGGTGGTTAACGCCTTGTCGGAAAAAGTGCAACTGACGATTTATCGTGGCGGCAAAATCCATTCACAAATCTATCACCATGGTGTGCCACAAGCACCCCTCGCCGTCGTCGGTGAGAGTGAGCGTACCGGTACTACGGTACGTTTCTGGCCAAGTGCTCAAACCTTTACCAATATTGAATTCCATTATGACATTCTCGCCAAGCGCTTGCGTGAGCTGTCATTTCTCAATTCTGGCGTGTCGATTAAGCTGGCCGATGAGCGTGAACAAGATAAAAAAGACCACTTTATGTATGAAGGTGGTATTCAAGCGTTTGTTTCTCACTTAAACCGCAATAAAACTCCAATCCATGAAAAGGTATTCCACTTCAATCAAGAGCGTGAAGATGGTATCAGTGTCGAAGTGGCGATGCAGTGGAACGATGGTTTCCAAGAGAACATTTACTGCTTTACCAACAATATTCCACAGCGTGATGGTGGTACCCACTTAGCCGGTTTCCGTGGAGCTTTGACCCGTACGTTGAACAACTACATGGACAAAGAAGGTTTCTCGAAGAAAGCGCAAGCGGCGACTTCCGGTGATGATGCCCGTGAAGGTTTGACGGCGGTCGTGTCGGTCAAAGTGCCAGATCCTAAATTCTCTAGCCAAACCAAAGACAAACTGGTTTCTTCTGAAGTGAAATCAGCGGTTGAATCGGCGATGAATGAGAAACTGGCTGACTTCTTGGCGGAAAACCCGAGTGAAGCGAAACACGTCTGCTCCAAGATTATTGATGCGGCGCGTGCGCGCGAAGCGGCCCGTAAAGCCCGTGAGATGACTCGTCGTAAAGGTGCGCTTGATTTAGCCGGCTTGCCGGGCAAATTAGCCGATTGTCAGGAAAAAGACCCAGCATTATCTGAACTGTATATTGTGGAAGGAGACTCAGCGGGCGGTTCAGCGAAGCAAGGTCGTAACCGTAAGAATCAAGCGATTCTGCCGCTGAAAGGTAAAATTCTTAACGTAGAAAAAGCACGTTTTGACAAAATGCTCTCTTCGCAAGAGGTCGCGACACTAATCACCGCGCTGGGTTGTGGTATCGGCCGTGACGAGTACAACCCAGATAAACTGCGTTATCACAACATCATCATCATGACCGATGCGGACGTCGACGGCTCGCACATTCGTACCCTGCTGTTGACCTTCTTCTACCGCCAAATGCCAGAGCTGATTGAACGTGGTTACATTTACATCGCGCAGCCACCACTCTACAAAGTGAAAAAAGGCAAGCAAGAGCAGTACATCAAAGATGAAGATGCGATGAACCAGTACCAAGTAGCACTAGCAATGGATGGTGCAGCTTTGCACGTTAATCCGGATGCTCCTGCGTTGGCAGGTGAGCCGCTTGAGAAGCTGGTGCAGCAATACAATGCCGCGATCAAGTTGGTGGAACGTATGAGTCGCCGTTACCCGTATGCGCTGCTGCATGAATTGCTGTACGTACCACGTATCAGTGCTGAGTTGTGTGTTGACCAAACTGCGGTGCAAGCTTGGACCGAGCGTCTGGTTGAGCAACTGAATGCCAAAGAAGTGGGTGCCAGCCAATACAGTGTGCTGGTTGAGCACAATGCTGAACTGAATGTGTATCTGCCAAAAATTCAGGTGCGTACTCACGGTGTGACCCATGAATACTTATTGAGTGCTGATCTGATCAACTCGAAAGAGTACGCCAAACTGGCTGATCTGTCGCAAGCGTTAGATGGCCTGATTGAAGCGGGGGCATTCATTAAGCGTGGCGAGCGCGTGCAACCGATCACCAGCTTTGCTGCCGCACTGGAGTGGCTGATCAAAGAGTCACGCCGTGGCCTGTCGATCCAACGCTATAAAGGTCTGGGTGAAATGAATCCAGATCAGCTGTGGGAAACCACGATGGATCCAGATACGCGACGTATGATGCAAGTGACGATTGAAGATGCGGTGGGCGCAGATGAACTGTTCACCACTTTGATGGGCGATCAAGTTGAGCCACGCCGTGCGTTTATCGAAACCAATGCCTTGAAAGTGGCTAACCTCGACGTCTAATCCCGCCAGCCTGTTAAGTGCTATAAATTAAGCCCGCGAAATTCGCGGGCTTTTTACATTGCTCAGTTTGGGGGGTTAGACGTTGGCCTGTTGATACGCTTTTTGTACTTCTTCAGCGATGATCGCGATGCCTTGTGCCATTTCGGCTTCATTTTGCACATAGTTCATGCGCAAACATTGATGGGCGTGTGGCCACTCTTGTGGTTGACCGATAAAGAAGTATTCGCCCGGTACTATCAGCACCCCACGCGCTTTCAAACGTTGGTACAGCTCCATGGTGGTGATCGGCAATTCATCAAACCATAGCCAGAGGAAGATCGCCCCTTCCGGTTTATGGATGCGAAAACGCGGATCATCAATCGTACTTTGCAGCAGTTCTACCGCATGTTGCGCTTTTTGGCGATAAAACGGTTTGATCACCTGCTCGCTTAATCTCAGTAGATCGCCTTTTGCTATCATTTGTTGTACCAGTGCAGGGCCCATACTACCCGGCGCTAAGCTAATGATACCATTCATGTTGGTCAGCGCTTGAGTGACCGCTTGATTGGCGATCACTATCCCACAGCGCAGGCCGGGTAAGCCCAGCTTGGACAAACTCATACACAAGATGGTGTTGTCATTCCAAAACGGTGCAACGTCTTCAAAAATGATATTGGGGAAGGGCACTCCGTAAGCATTGTCGATGATTAAAGGCACACCGTGTTCACGCGCTAATTGGTCGAGTTTGTGGATTTCCTGATCGGTTAAGACATTACCGGTTGGATTAGTCGGGCGTGAGACACAGATCGCCGCCACCGACTCATCGACTTTCAGCTCAGAAAAATCCACATGGTATTTGAACAGTCCTTGGTCGAGCAGCTCAATCTCTGGTCGGTAGGAGACAAAAATATCTTCATCAATTCCCGCATCGGCGTAGCCAATGTATTCGGGTGCCAGTGGTAGCAGTATTTTTTTGTGTGAACCATCGGGCTGTTTACCCGCCAGCAAGTTAAATAGGTAGAAAAAGCCGCTTTGGCTACCGTTGGTCAGGGTGATGTTTTTTTCGCTGATCTCCCAGCCATAGGTTTCGCGTAGCAGCTTAGCTAGCGATTTCACAAACACATCTTTGCCTTGTGGCCCATCATAATTGGTCATCGCATGCAGCAGCGAGCCATCGGCCAACATGTCGGCACTGGTGTGGTGAAAGTAATCGAGCATGGCAGGAATCGCGGCAGGGTTACCGCCACCGAGCATGATCGCGCCAGGGGTGCGCAGACCATCATTCAAATCATCCATTAACTGGGTAATACCGGAATAGCGATTAAACTTTTCGCCAAAAGAGGAATAGTGCATTGCTCGACTACCTAATGATTGTTGTGTTTGTGAAAGATATACCGGTGGGATCTCCGCCGTTTAGAGTAGTGTTTCAACATAGCGCAATGTTTTTAACTGGCAAAGCACTATTTTTGAATCCCCTTCCGACTTGAAGCTGCAGCGGTGTTGGCTACGTTCCTTCACCCCAATCACATAGCGTATCTATGCTCATGGGGATTCACTCACTTGCCGCCTACCTGCAACTCCAAGTTGTTTGGGGTGCGCGATGAAAAACAAAGCCCAACTCATAGGAGTTGGGCTTAAGCTTAGTCAGATCAAAGCTGGGCGAGCTTATTTTTGCAGCAGCGAAATGTCGGCAATTTGCAAGAACAGGTTACGCAGCTTGTTAAGCAGGGTGAGACGGTTCTGCTTCAGTGCTTGATCGTCGGCCATTACCATCACGTTGTCGAAGAAGGCATCGACAGGCTCGCGTAGGCCAGCCAGCTTGCTTAGGGCTTGTTGATAGTCACCAGTTGCGAACGCCGGTTCTAACGCTTCAGCCATGATTTCGACCGCTTCCGCTAAGGTTTTTTCGGCGTCTTCTTGCAGCAAAGCCAGATCGATTTCTGCGGCTAACTCACCATCGTACTTAGCCAGAATGTTGCCGACCCGCTTGTTAGCGGCGGCCAGTGCTTCGGCTTCTTCAAGTGCACGGAAGTGTGATACCGCTTTGACGCGTTGATCAAAATCAGCCGGTTTGGTTGGGTTACGCGCCAGTACCGCTTGGATGATGTCGCTGCTAAAGCCGGCATCTTGGTACCATGTTGGGAAGCGGCCGAGCATAAACTCAATCACTTGCTGCTCAACGTTGGCGTTGGTCAGGCGGTCACCAAACAGGGATTTGGCTTTGGCGATTAAATCGACCAGATCCAACTGGTAGCCGTATTCAACCAGAATACGCAGCACACCGAGTGAAGCTCGACGCAGCGCAAATGGGTCACTGCCTTTCGGCGCTTGGCCGATACCAAAAATACCAACGATAGTATCGAGTTTGTCAGCCATCGCGACCGCCGCAGAAACGCCACGGCTTGGCAGTGCATCACCGGCGAAACGTGGCATGTATTGCTCGTTCAGTGCAACGGCTACTTCTTCAGCTTCACCATCGTGACGCGCATAGTGCATACCCATTACGCCTTGAGTGTCGGTAAATTCAAACACCATTGAGGTCATGAGATCGCATTTGGCCAGTAGGCCAGCGCGCTTAGATTTTTCAACGTCAGCACCGATCTGCGCGGCGATGTAGCCAGCCAGTTCAGTAATGCGGTCGGTTTTGTGTTTAATGGTGCCGAGTTGCTGTTGGAAAATCGCGTTTTCCAGCAGAGCTAAGCGATCCACCAGCGGACGTTTACGGTCGGTATTGAAGAAGAATTCCGCATCCGCTAGACGTGGACGCACCACCTTCTCGTTACCTTCGATAACGTGGCGAGGCTCTTTCGATTCGATGTTGGAAACGAAGATGAAATTCGGCAGCAGTTTTTTGCTGGCATCATCCATCTGGTGCGAATAAACCGGGAAGTACTTTTGGTCACCTTTCATGGTGTACACCAAAGCTTCAGCCGGAACTTTGAGGAATTTCTCTTCAAATTTCGCGGTCATCACCACTGGCCATTCAACCAATGAGGTCACTTCTTCCACTAATGCATCATCCAGATCGGCGATACCGCCCAGTTGTTGCGCCGCTTGTTGCGCGCCTTCAATGATCAGCGCTTTACGCGTTGCGTAATCCGCGATGACTTTACCGCGCTGTTCAAGGATTGCAGGGTATTGTTGCGCAGATTCGATGGTGAACTCCGCTTCGCCCATGAAACGGTGGCCGCGTACGATGCGATCCGATTTCACGCCCAAGATTTCACCTTGGATCAACTCGCTACCAAACAAGATGGTCAGGGTTTTGACTGGACGGATAAATTGAGTCTCTTTATCGCCCCAACGCATTGGTTTGGCAATCGGCAGGTTAGCCAGCGCTTTGGCGGCCATCTCCACCACCACAGATGCGGTTTGTTGACCTTGTACTTGCTCTTTAAACAGCAGCCATTCGCCTTTATCAGTGACTAGGCGATCGGCTTGTTCTACCGTAATGCCATTGCCACGAGCCCAACCTTCGGCGGCTTTGGTTGGCTTGCCATCGGCATCAAATGCCACGTTGACCGCTGGGCCACGTTTTTCTACCACGCGATCTGGTTGACTTGTAGCCAAATTGGCCACTTTGAGAGCCAAGCGGCGTGGTGTGGCAAACCAAGTCACGCCTTGGTGTGCGATGTCAGCGGCGGCTAGCTCAGTTGCAAAATTGGCCGCAAAGGCTTCAGCCAGTGTGCGCAGTTGCTTTGGTGGTAACTCTTCTGTGCCGAGCTCAATTAAAAATTCTTTTGCCATGAGTGCTGTTCCCCTTACTTCTGTTGTGACGGCTTACACATAGGGAAGCCCAGCGCTTCACGGGATGCGTAATAAGCTTCGGCGACCGATTTAGTGAGGTTGCGAATGCGCAGAATGTAGCGCTGGCGCTCAGTGACTGAGATCGCTTTGCGTGCATCAAGCAGGTTGAAGGCGTGCGCCGCTTTCAAAATGCGCTCGTAGGCTGGCAGTGGCAGTGGCTTTTCAAGTTCCAGCAAATGTTGGCACTCTTTTTCGCACTGGTCGAAGTAAGTGAACAGGAAATCCACATCCGCATGTTCAAAGTTGTAAGTGGATTGCTCAACTTCATTTTGGTGGTAGATGTCACCGTAAGTCACTTTGCCGAGTGGGCCATCGTTCCAGGTCAGATCATAAACTGAATCGACGCCCTGAATGTACATCGCGAGACGCTCAATACCGTAAGTGATTTCACCGGTTACTGGTTTACACTCTAGACCGCCCACTTGTTGGAAGTAAGTAAATTGAGTTACTTCCATGCCGTTCAGCCACACTTCCCAGCCCAGACCCCAAGCACCTAAGGTTGGGTTTTCCCAGTTGTCTTCCACAAAGCGGATATCGTGCACACAAGGGTCAATCCCCAATACACGCAGAGAACCTAAGTACAATTCTTGAATGTTGTCTGGTGATGGTTTGATGATCACCTGAAACTGGTAGTAGTGTTGCAGACGGTTTGGGTTTTCACCGTAGCGGCCGTCGGTTGGGCGGCGTGAGGGTTGAACGTACGCGGTCGCGATAGGTTCAGGGCCTAATGCTCGTAAGCAAGTCATCGGGTGAGAAGTACCTGCACCCACTTCCATGTCGAGCGGTTGCACAATAGTACAGCCTTGTTGGGCCCAATAATCCTGCAGCGCGAGGATCATACCCTGAAAGGTTTTGATGTCGTATTTTTGCATAGTCAGGTTCGCGCGATTCTTCTGTCTGAATTGATAAAAGATAACACTGAAGTATACCCAGTTATTGGCTGACAAAGTAGAGCAAATCTTGCTGATTTATTGGTCACACTGCGCTTTTATCGCTGCATGCTGGTTATTAGCGGGTAACCAGTGCATTAAGCTGGAGACAAAAGGTTGCACTCGGAACGCGATGTGGCTAAAATCCGCCCCGTCTTTGGGGAGTAGCTGGTCGTTAAGTGGTCAACTTAGCGATTCACACATCAACATATTTGGTACTCAATTACCATGGTGTGTGAGACCTGAGCCTTCAGGTTTAGCAAGACCTTAGACAAACAACACGAACTGGGATAGGGCGTGGTTGTTTGTCTATGGTTGCATAATAATCCCTATCCCGAAGAGCATGTCATGAGCGTTTTAGCAATTTCCATCACTACCGTTGCGTTGGCCGAGATTGGCGACAAAACCCAACTGTTATCCTTGTTACTGGCGAGCCGTTATCGTAAGCCGATCCCAATTATTGCCGCGATTTTTCTGGCTACGATCGCCAATCACGCGTTAGCGGCTTGGCTCGGCGTGGTGGTTGCAGACTATCTCTCGCCGGAGATCTTAAAATGGGTGTTGGTGGTCAGTTTCCTCGCGATGGCGGGTTGGGTGTTGATCCCGGATAAATTGGATGAAGATGAGTCTATCTCCAATCGCGGTCCATTTATTGCCAGTTTTATCGCTTTCTTTGTGGCGGAAATTGGCGATAAAACCCAGATCGCAACCTCAATTCTTGGTGCACAGTATGCTGATGCTCTGAGTTTTGTCATTTTGGGCACGACCATTGGTATGTTGTTAGCCAACGTGCCTGTGGTGCTGATTGGTAAGCTTTCGGCCGACAAACTGCCATTGGCATTGATCCGTAAAATTACAGCGCTGCTGTTTTTTGCTTTGGCGATTGCTGCTGGGTGCTATTAATCTGCACTGGGCAGTGCGATCTGGCTATGCCGCGTTGCACAGCGTGATCGACTGCCCATCCTAAGCCTGCATCTCGTGCTAGGGTTGTGTCGAGATCCATCTGAGAATCAACGGACACAAGGAGCAAGCCGTATGCTGACCCGCTATATGGGCATGAGTGCCAAAAGCCAAAGTTATTTATTTACCTTTGGCTTAATTTTGACCCTGCTAGGGATGACCTTAACCAATTTATGGATGCCAATGGTGATTGGTGCGCTTGTGATGACCGCCTTAGCGGTCGAAGCTTGGATCCGAGTAGCGCATATTATTCCGCTGCACGATCAAGTGCGTGAAATCAAACAGCAGCTCCATCAGCTACAAGCGGAGATCCACCGCGTCGAATAGAGGTTGATAAAAGCCATAACGGCAAGGTGGCCAGTTCGGTGGTTTTGCCGTTATGGGGCTATTTAAACTTGGTTGATTCAGCGTTGATCTATTCAACTAGGCCTTTTTTAATCAAATATTGATACGGCAGAGTATCGGTGATAGCGCCGAGTAATTGATGATCCATAAAGCGGCAAAAACTCGGTATATCCCGCGTGGTCGAGGGATCATCTGCCGTGACCAATAAAATCTCCCCATCTTGCATTGTGCGCATGGTTTTCCGAACCATCATCACGGGCTCTGGACAGCGTAATCCTTCTGCTTCTAGGGTATGTGTGGCAATGTGCGGATTAAAATTCATGCTAAAACCTGCTGGGTATCACAATTAGGGCGTAGATATTACTGGTGAGGAAAAAATATTCAACATTCAGTCGCGAAAAGCTGGCTGGTAGCAGCCATTAATTATACGCCTATATCCATACTGATTATGACTCTCTCGCTGGTCGTCTTGCTGCTGCCTGCCAATAGTCTTGGTATCAGCTTTAGTCGAGAAAGCTGAGATTTTATTTATCGATTGGGTAAACTCTAGAGTATGGCCTTCTTGTAATAAGCGGATGTAAGTGTGGAATTAGAAGATATCTACCGTCGCGATCTCAACCTTTTGGTTGCTTTATGTGTGTTGGTTGAGGAGTGCAGTGTCAGCAAAGCCGCAGCTAGGTTGAATCTAAGTCAATCAGCAATGAGCCGAATACTTGGCCGTTTGCGTTATTTACTTAATGACCCATTATTTACCCGTCATGGACAGCGCCTGATCCCAACTGAAAAAGCCCTAACATTTAAGCATGATCTTGGCCAGCCGCTTGAAACACTGCGCCAGTTATTATCTCCTGCTGAGTTTAATCCTAAGTCTTGTCAACAAACCTTCACCATTGCGACTACTGATTATGCGATGCAGACCATTTTGCCATTTGCTTTACCACGCATTTATCAAGAAGCTCCGAATGTGGCATTTGAGTTATTGCCATTGCAGCATGAGCGGCTAGTGGATCAACTGACTTATGATGGTGCTGATTTGGCGATTTGTCGGCCAATTGGTTCGATTCAACCTTTGCAAAGTCAAGTTTTGGGGCGGGTGGGTGTGCTGTGCTTATTATCAGAGCATCATCCGCTAGCTCAAGCGTCGATGACTTTACAAGATTATATTTATTATCCCCACGCGATGATTGCGATTAGTGATGGAGTTAAAGCTCTGCTTGATCAGGCGCTGCAAGGGCAACCAGCACGTCGAATGGTGCTTAGGGCTTATCATTTAGCGGCAGCGCTAGCGATTATTGATATCATGCCGCTTATTATTACCGTACCTGCGGATTTGGCTTATTTGGTGGCTGAGCGTTATCAGTTGGTGGTGAAACCTTTGCCGTTTGCATTTACTCCTTTTGATTATTCGATGATTTGGCATCCGCGCTGTGAGCATTCTCCTGCCCAAGAGTGGCTGCGCAGTATTGTCAAAGAGGAGTGCGGTAAATTGATTGCTAAGCGAGTAGAAGATATGGGACTTGATGATTCAAGGCCCATATAGGGCCTTGAATGGATGAGATTACAATTTAATCACCACCCGACCAGTCACTTGACCATTGGTGATGGCGGCGGCGTATTCCGCTACCTGTGCTAAGTCGATTTGGTGGCACGCTTGTTCAAAGTAAC
Organism: Vibrio chanodichtyis; assembly: GCF_028863985.1. Taxonomy (NCBI): domain Bacteria; kingdom Pseudomonadati; phylum Pseudomonadota; class Gammaproteobacteria; order Vibrionales; family Vibrionaceae; genus Vibrio; species Vibrio chanodichtyis. The sequence continues at coordinate 41,193 of NZ_JARBFT010000014.1, forward strand.
TGGCAGGAAGCAGTTCGACCAGTTTTTGCCACGCCGCCACGCGTTTTTCCAATGAGCAGTTAACCGAATCTACCCCTTGTAGGCGTACGTTACGCAAAATAAATGGCATCACTGTGGTCGGCAGATCGAAACCGCCCGCTAAACCACAGGCCGCGACCACACCGTGGTAATTCATTTGTGCCAAGATGTTAGCCAGCATCTGGCTACCAACCGTATCGATCGCTCCAGCCCACTGCTGTTTTTCCAATGCACGAGCTGGCTCGGCAAATTGGTCACGCTCAATAATACGACTCGCGCCGAGTTTCGTGAGTAGTGGACCATTCTCGGCCGCTCGCCCAGTCACGGCTACCACTTGATAGCCCAATGCCGCTAGCAAGGTTACCGCTACGGAACCCACCCCGCCACTGGCGCCTGTAACTAAGATTTCGCCATCTTCAGGTTGAATGCCACCATCGAGTAGTGCTTGCACGCACAGCATGGCGGTTAAACCTGCGGTGCCAATCATCATCGCTTGTTGGCTGGTTAAGCCTTGTGGCAGCGGTACTAACCAATCAGCCTGTAAACGTGCTTTCTGTGCCATGCCGCCCCAGTGGTTTTCACCGACGCCCCAGCCGGTCAGTATGACTTGATCGCCCGCTTGGTAGCGTGCATCTTGTGAGCTGAGCACTTTACCAGCTAAATCGATGCCCGGCACCATAGGAAAATGACGAATGATTTTGCCTTTACCAGTGATGGCGAGCCCATCTTTATAGTTGAGAGATGAGTAATCGACCGAGATCAGTACATTACCATCAGGTAATTGTTCCTCATCAATCGTGTTGATAGTGGCGATGGTGCGTTTATCTTGTTGGTTTAAGATTAATGCTTGAAACATGGGATTCTCCATTCATGGTCAGCGTTGGCTCTAGTCTAGTCTTGATTGGACTATGAATTAAATGAAAGTTAAGCATGATCGCTATGCTTCATGTGCATAGTTTTATTCAAGGTATGGTTTGAGGTGGTAGAACATAAGAAAAGCCCCACTATAAAGTGGGGATAAGGTGGGGCGGAGACTATTTCGCGAGGAAGAAACGGTAGGCCGGATTATCTGTTTCATCTTTATAACGATAACCGAGTTCAACCAAGTGTTCCGAGAAGCGGCCTAAATCTGGCGTATCCAATTCAAAACCGCACAATACCCGACCGTAGTCGGCACCGTGGTTGCGGTAGTTGAACAAGCTGATGTTCCAGTGAGTACCGAGCATGCTTAAGAATTTGAGCAGTGCGCCGGGGTATTCGGGAAACTCAAAGCTGTACAACCGCTCAGTCAGAGTTTTGGAGGGGCGTCCACCAATCATGTAGCGAATGTGCAGTTTGGCCATTTCGTCATCGGAGAGATCTTGTACCGGATAACCAGATTGGCGTAACTCATGGATGATCGACTTCAACTCTTCCGGTCCGCCAATTAAGCGCACCCCGACAAAAATATTGGCCAGTTTATCGTCACTATAGCGGTAGTTAAATTCGGTTACCGCTCGATTGCCGATAATATGACAGAATTCGAAAAAGGCCCCTTTGCGTTCCGGAATGGTCACCGCGAGTAAGCCCTCTCGCTTCTCCCCCAGCTCACAACGCTCAGAAACATAACGTAAACCATGGAAATTGGTATTGGCACCAGAAAGCACCGTGCCGAGCTGTTTGCCTTTCAGTTGCTGCTGTTCGGCAAATTTTTTCAATCCAGCTAGCGCCAGTGCGCCAGAAGGTTCCGCGATGGCGCGCGTATCTTCAAAAATATCTTTCACAGCGGCACAAATTTCATCACTGGAGACGGTGATGTGGCCATCGAGATATTGTTGGCACAGGCGAAACGTTTCATCGCCAATCCGTTTCACCGCCACGCCATCGGCAAACATGCTGACTTGATCGAGCACGACCGGCTTGCCGGCATCTAAGGCGGCTTTCAGGCAGGCCGAGTCTTCCGGTTCAACCGCGATCACTTGAATTTCGGGCATCAACTGTTTGACCAATACCGCTACTCCAGCGGCTAGACCGCCGCCGCCGACCGGCACAAAAATGTAATCGAGATGACCATTTTGTTGCAGCATCTCCATACCAATCGTACCTTGGCCAGCAATTACCAACGGATGATCGAACGGCGGCACAAAGGTGTAGCCTTGCTGTTTGGCGAGGCGTTCCGCTTCGGCTTTGGCCTCATCAAAATTATTACCATGCAGCAGCACTTCACCGCCAAAACCACGCACCGCTTCGACTTTGATGTCTGGCGTCGTGCGTGGCATGACAATGGTGGTTTTGATGCCGAGTTTGCTGCCCGACAGCGCCATGCCTTGTGCATGGTTACCGGCTGAAGCGGCGATCACGCCGGCGTCTTTTTGCGCTTGGCTTAAATGTGCCACCATATTGTAGGCACCACGCAGCTTAAAGGAATGTACCGGTTGGCGATCTTCCCGCTTGATTTGTACTTGGTTGGCAATTCGTGCCGAAAGGCGCGGCATATTTTGCAAAGGGGTGATCGTGGCCACTTCATAGACTGGAGAGCGTAAGATTTGGCGCAGATAATCTGCGCCCGTTGGTTGTGTTTGTTCCATGATTTAGCCCTCAAGTTTCGACTTATCGCGCACCGCACCTTTGTCGGCACTGGTCGCCAAGCTAGCGTAGGCTTTGAGTGCCAGTGACACGGGTCGTTGGCGATCAACCGGTTTCCAGCCGAGTTGATCTTGCTCAGCGCGGCGGGTAGCCAGTTCAGCTTCACTGACTTGGAGCGTGATCGAGCGGTTGGGAATATCAATCGCGATGCTATCACCATTGCGCACTAAACCTATGCTGCCACCATTGGCGGCTTCGGGCGAGACATGCCCAATCGATAAGCCGGAGGTGCCACCCGAGAAGCGTCCATCGGTGAGCAGTGCACACTGTTTACCCAGTCCCATTGATTTGAGGTAGGTAGTTGGGTAGAGCATCTCTTGCATACCCGGTCCACCTTTCGGGCCTTCATAACGGATCACCACCACATCACCCGCTTGCACTTGGCCACCTAGAATGCCGGATACCGCCTCTTCTTGGCTTTCAAACACGACCGCGCGGCCACAAAATTGCAGAATGCTGGCATCCACCCCTGCGGTTTTGACAATGCAGCCATCGAGTGCCAAATTGCCTTTTAGCACCGCCAGCCCACCATCTTGGCTGTAAGCGTGGGCTTGATCGCGGATACAACCGGTTTGGCGATCGTCATCGACCGTCTCCCAGCGGCAATCTTGTGAGAACGCTTGGGTGGTGCGAATCCCAGCTGGACCGGCGCGGAACAAGACGTTGATCGCGTGATCTTCGCTCTGTTTCACATCGTATTGTGCCAATTGTTCACGTAGTGAAAGACCTAACACCGTACGGGTTTGATCGTTAAGTAAGCCTGCCCGTTGCAATTCGCCCAAAATGCCCATCACGCCACCAGCGCGGTGCACATCTTCCATATGGTATTTCTGGGTCGAGGGTGCCACTTTACATAAGTGTGGTACTTGGCGAGATAGGCGATCAATATCAGCCATATCAAAGCTGATTTCACCTTCCTGTGCTGCGGCTAACAGGTGCAATACGGTGTTGGTCGAGCCACCCATGGCAATATCCAGCGCCATCGCGTTTTCAAACGCGGCTTTGCTGGCAATATTGCGTGGCAAAACTGCGGCATCATCGTGTTCGTAGTAGCGCTTGGTGAGTCCAACAATCCGTTGCCCTGCGCTCAAAAATAGCTGTTTGCGATCCGCATGCGTGGCGAGGAGCGAGCCATTCCCCGGTTGAGAGAGACCGAGCGCTTCGGTGAGACAGTTCATCGAGTTAGCGGTAAACATTCCCGAGCACGAGCCACACGTGGGGCAAGCCGAACGCTCGATCTGTTCACTTTGCGCATCGGAAACCTTGGGATCTGCACCTTGCATCATTGCATCGACGAGATCGAGCTTGATGATCTGGTCAGAAAGCTGGGTTTTGCCCGCCTCCATTGGCCCGCCAGAGACGAAAATGGTCGGAATATTGAGGCGCATTGCCGCCATCAGCATTCCCGGGGTAATTTTGTCACAGTTGGAGATGCACACCATCGCATCGGCGCAGTGGGCATTGACCATATATTCGACTGAATCAGCGATCAGCTCACGAGAAGGCAGTGAATAGAGCATGCCGCCATGCCCCATCGCGATACCATCATCGATCGCAATGGTATTGAACTCTTTGGCAATCCCGCCGCTGGCTTCAATTTCACGTGCGACCAGTTGACCGAGATCTTTCAAATGTACATGGCCGGGAACAAATTGGGTGAAGGAGTTGACCACTGCAATGATCGGTTTACCAAAATCTTGCTCTTTGACGCCAGTGGCACGCCATAATGCGCGTGCCCCCGCCATATTACGCCCGTGAGTGGTGGTGGCGGAACGATACTTAGGCATGGAAACTCCTTATTGCGCAGCTGGGTAAACGTAATCCAACCAGCCCCACTTGTCTTCGGTGCTGCCGTTGAACAGGCCAAAATAAGCGTTTTGGATGGCTTTGGTGATCGGGCCGCGTTTGCCAGCTCCGACGGTAATTTTGTCGACGCTGCGTACTGGAACTACTTCGGCGGCGGTGCCGGTCATGAAAATTTCGTCGGCCAGATACAGCGCTTCCCGGGAGATATTGGCTTCACGCACTGAGTATCCCATGTCACGAGCAAGGGTAATGATCGAATCACGGGTGATGCCCGGCAGGATCGAGCTGGTGGTTGGGGGCGTGAGTAATTCACCATTTTTGACCACGAAAATATTTTCGCCCGCACCTTCTGAAAGATAACCATCGACACTCAGCGCGATGCCTTCTGCGTAGCCGTGGCGACGTGCTTCGCCACCCACCAACAGTGACGAGAGGTAGTTACCACCAGCTTTAGCGGCGGTTGGAATAGTATTCGGCGCGGCACGGTGCCAACTAGACACCATCGCATCTACGCCATTTTCCAGCGCTTCGTCACCCAGATAAGCACCCCAAGGGAACGCGGCAATCATCAGATCCATTTCTGTACCCGTCGGTGGACACACACCAAGACCGACGTTACCCACGTAGGCCAGTGGACGAATGTAGGCGCTATCGAGTTTGTTGGCGCGCAAGGTTTCACGGGTCGCTTCCATAATGGTTTCTATCGAGTAGGGGATCGGGAAGCGATAGATTTTGGCAGAATCAAGCAGGCGCAGCGCGTGTTCACGGTGGCGGAAGATGATTGGGCCTTTTGGCGTGTTGTAGCAGCGCACACCTTCAAACACCGAAGTGCCATAGTGCATTGCATGGGTCAGTACGTGAACGGTCGCATTTGCCCATGGGATCATTTCGCCATTGAACCAAATATAATCAGCAGTTTTTGTTGCCATGATTGCCTTCCTTATGCATAAAGTTTTTGCTGTAAATTGTTGTTGGGGAGTTCGTCATTGCGGATCACGGTGACTTCCACCGAGCGTACATCCCACAGTTTTTCAATTTGATTGGTCAAGGTTGAGATCGGACGGTCACTGTCGACAATAATCTCAACGCTGGCGATTTTGCTGGCATGGTTTTGGGTCGCCGCGACTTGCTTGATCACAAAGCCACGATGCCGAGTTACGCGCAGCACGCGCTCTAATAACACGGGTTTATCATCGGCTTTAATATCGAGTAGATAACGTTGCATGTGGCTTCTCCCTAAGTATTCTCAAGCATGTCAGTATTGGATGCGCCCGGTGGTACCAATGGCCACACGTTCTCTTCTTCATCAATCTGTACATGCAGCAGATAAGCGGTCGGGCTGGCAAGCATTGCCCGTAGCGCAGGCTCAACTTCTTGTTTGCGGCTGATGGTTTTCCCTGGGATGTTGAAGGCTTTGGCCAGCATTACGAAATCTGGATTGTCATCCAAAATCGTTTCGCTGTGGCGACCATCAAAAAATAGCGATTGCCATTGACGCACCATGCCTAACCGTTGGTTATCCAGTAGCACTATTTTGACTGGGATCTGGCGTCGCTTGAGCGTGCCGAGTTCTTGCACATTCATCATAAATGAGCCGTCGCCGCTGATCAGGATCGATTGATCGTCAGGCCGTGCCACGACTGCGCCCATTGCTGCTGGTAAGCCAAAGCCCATGGTGCCAAGGCCTGCTGATGAGATGAAGTTTTGTGGTGCGCGCGGTTGAATGTGCTGCGCAGCCCACATTTGGTGTTGGCCGACATCGGTGGAGACGATCGCGCTATCTGGCATCAGGTCGGATAGTTGCTTAAGCAGCAGTGGGGCATAGATTTTTTCGCCCGGATGATCGTAATTCCATTTTAATTCATGGCGCAGGCTGGCACTGTAATCGAGCCAGGGTGCGATAGTGTGAGGCAGCTTAAGTTGCGGCAAAATCTGCTGAATATCGCCACGCAGTGCGGCGTGCGCATGGCGCAGTTTATTGAACTCGGCGGCGTCAATATCAAGGTGGATCACTTTAGCGTGGGGGGCAAAGGTATCGAGCTTGCCGGTCACACGGTCATCGAAACGCGCGCCTACCGCGATCAACAAATCACACTCTTGCACGATCAAGTTGGCCGCTTTGGTGCCATGCATGCCGAGCATGCCGAGATAATGCGGGTCGTGCCGTTCAATCGTACCTAACCCTTTGAGAGTACTGACTGCAGGCATTGGATTGTCGCGCAAAAACGTGCGTACTGTATCGGTTGCATGTGCCAGTTGGACACCGCCACCGACGTACAATACCGGACGTTCACTTTGCGCGAGCAGAGCTTGCGCGGCAGTTAACTGTGCACCATCCACTTGTGGCATCGCTGGCGGAGTAAAATTGGGTAAACGAGATACGGGAACTTGGCCAAGTTGCACATCTTTGGCGATATCAACCAGTACCGGGCCTGGTCGGCCGGTTTGTGCTACTTGAAAGGCTTCCGCCAGGGTTGGCGCAAGCTCATTTGGGTCGGTGACTAAGTAGCTGTGCTTGGTGCAAGAGAGTGACATGCCTATCACATCCATCTCTTGAAAGGCATCTGTGCCGATATGTGAGCTGGCGACTTGGCCAGTAATCACCACGATAGGTATCGAATCCAACAGTGCATCGGCGAGTCCGGTCACCAAATTGGTTGCTCCAGGGCCAGAGGTCGCCATACACACCGCGACTTGCTGGGTTGAGCGAGCCATACCAATCGCGGCCATCGCCGCACCTTGTTCATGACGACACAGGATATGCTCGACACCACCATCGTATAGCGCATCATAAATCGGCATGATTGCGCCACCGGGGTAACCGAATACGGTTTTAATGCCTTGTTGTTGTAATGCTGCAACGACTAATTGTGCGCCAGTCATCGTGCCTCCTTGCGGCAACAATTGCTGTTGCTGCGGGTGTTGTGTTTGCACTTCATGTGCTGCTCCCATGCTTCCTGTTGATTCTGAACGCGACTCTTGCGACGGGCTGCTGAACGGCAACTGCCAGTGGCGAGAGATTCTCCCTATCCTGCTTGACGCTACAGTGGTGTTAGTGAAATGAATTCCCAATCGTATAACTTGTTTATTGCTATGTTCATGGTGATCAATTCACTTGCTGTCTATCTGCAACGCTAAGTTGTTTGCGGACACAAGGTCAGAATGTATTTTTTTGTACTGTCTAAATGGTAAAAAACCCCCGGACTTTTCAGTGCGGGGGTTTTTGGATTTGTTTGGTTATCTTTCGTCCACTCGCCCCTGCGTCGTCACCAGAATGACCACGATAATTAGGTTAATTAGAGCGTTAATGCGAGTGTTCAAATTCATAGTCAATTCGTACTTTAGGTTGAACTAATATCTTACCAATCGTTTTCTGTCTCTAGTGTTAACACACATGTTCGTTACATGACAAGCAAAAACTCATTCTTTTTTCACATTATTATTCGATCTCATCAGGCTATATAACCTGTTCTGCACGGTTTATCGTCACTGTTGCTAGTGGTGCCGGCGGTTTAAATCAACCTAGAGGGATGTCATGGGACTTGCGATTATTCACAGTCGGGCCAGTATTGGTGTGCAGGCTCCTCCGGTCACGGTTGAGGTGCACATCAGTAACGGAATGCCAGGTTTCACATTAGTCGGTCTGCCAGAAACCACCGTTAAAGAATCACGCGATCGGGTGCGCAGCGCGATTATTAATTCCCGCTTTGAGTTTCCAGCCAAAAGAATAACCGTTAATTTAGCGCCGGCGGATCTACCTAAGGAGGGAGGACGATTTGATTTGCCGATCGCGCTGGGCATTTTGGTCGCATCAGAGCAAATTGCACGAACTAAGCTGGAAGGTTACGAATTTATTGGTGAACTGGCGCTATCGGGGAAGATCCGTCGTGTAAAAGGGGTGTTGCCTGCCGCCTTGGCGGCCAACCAAGTGCAGCGAAGTTTAGTGGTGCCACATGCTAATGGCGATCAAGCGGCGTTGGTTAAGGGTGCAGCGCATAAATCAGCGCACAGTTTGCTTGAAGTGTGTGCCGATCTGTGTGGTCAACAAAACTTGTCGCTGTTTCAAAGTGCGCCGAGCGAGCAGCTACCGCCAAGCAGCCGTGATTTACAAGATATTATTGGTCAGCAGCAAGGGAAACGCGCGTTAGAAATTGCCGCCGCTGGCAGTCATAATTTGCTGTTTTTAGGTCCTCCCGGCACCGGAAAAACCATGTTGGCGTCTCGTTTGTGTGATTTATTGCCGCCCATGAGTGATCAAGAAGCGATCGAAACCGCCTCAATTGCTTCGCTGACTCAGCAGGAGATTAACCAACACAATTGGAAATTGCGCCCGTTTCGCGCTCCCCATCACTCCAGTTCCATGGCGGCATTGGTTGGTGGCGGTACGATTCCGCGTCCTGGCGAAATATCGTTAGCGCATAACGGGTTATTATTTTTGGACGAAATGCCTGAGTTTGAACGCAAGGTGCTCGATTCGCTGCGTGAGCCATTGGAGTCGGGCGAGATTGTGATTTCTCGTGCGCAAGGTAAAACCCGTTTTCCCGCTCGTTTTCAGTTGGTTGGCGCGTTAAACCCCAGCCCAACCGGTTATTATCAAGGCAGCCAAGCGCGGGCCAATCCACAGACGATCTTGCGCTATTTAAGTCGGCTCTCTGGCCCGTTGTTGGATCGGTTTGATATGTCGATTGAGATCCCAGCGCTACCGAAAGGCACTTTAGCTCATGGCGGCGATCGTGGTGAGTCGACCGCGGCGGTGCGTCAGCGTGTGATGGTGGCGCGTGAGCGAATGTTAGATCGTGCTGGCAAGGTAAACGCTTTGCTGCAAAGCCGTGAGATTGATCGTGATTGCCCATTGCTGAAGGCGGATGCTGAGTTTTTGGAGAGTGCCTTGCATCGGCTCGGTTTGTCGATTCGGGCTTATCACCGGATTATTAAGGTGGCACGTACCATCGCTGATTTGCAGGATGAAAAGCAGATCACGCGGGCTCATTTGGCCGAAGCACTCGGTTATCGCTCGATGGATCGCTTGCTTAGACAGCTTAGTGCGCAGAATGTGTAATTTTGGTGTACCCGCTAATGATGAGCATCCAACTTAGCGAGCGCTTGGCTCGCTAAGTTTTTTAGCACAGAACGCTTGGTGTTTTTGCAGCATTTAGTGTTTTTGGGTCAGTAGGTAGTTGACCAGTGCGAAATATTCATCCAGTGAGGCAACGGACTGTCCTTGTACTAAGTAGCGGTTGTTGACCACTACCGCTGGTACACCAGTTAAGCCATTATCTTGGAACAGCTTATCAAAACGACGCACCATCGAATCGACCGCAAAGCCGTTATAAGCCGCATCAAATTTTGCAGCATCGACACCTTGATCTAGGAAAATTTGACGTAGTTCTGATTCATCTTTTGGTGGCTTACGTTGGCTATGGATGCGGTTAAATAGTACTGGCACCATTTGCTCTTCGATATCGAGAGCTAGCATGGTGGCGTAAGCTTTGCTCATCACCTTACCCATGTTACCGCCCATGAAAGAGACATGATTTTTGTGTAATTTAACGCCTTCTGGTAGCTGCTGTTTTAATTGGGCGATGATCGGTTCAAAGCTACTGCAGTGTGGGCAGTAGAATGAAAAAAATTCATTGACCACAGGGGTTGAGGAAACCGGTGTCTTCAGCACTTGGTAATGCTCGCCCGCTTTAAATTGAGTCGCATAGGCTGACACGCTTAACATCAGGGTTGCAACCAGTGCAAACAGCTTTTTCATGACTTTCTCCATTAAATTGATGGTGCTTAAAATAATTGTGCTTGCTTACCACTGCGGCTGCAGTGATAGCGGAGGGGCTTGCAGGGCGACAATCTGCTCTTGGAAAGCGAGAATTTGACTTTCCCAGTATTTGGCATCGTTAAACCAAGGAAAGGCTACCGGAAAGGCCGGATCTTGCCAGCGTTTGGCGAGCCATGCCATATAGTGCACCATGCGTAGACCACGTAGTGGCTCGATTAGTTTCAATTGCTGCGGGTTAAAATCGCAAAACTCTTGATAGCCTTCCAGCAGAATGTCCAATTGCAGTAATTTTTCTTGGCGATCGCCATGCAGTAGCATCCACAAATCCTGTACTGCAGGGCCGCTGCGTGCGTCATCCAGATCAACAAACATCGGGCCATCACGCCACAGTATATTGCCGGGATGACAATCGCCGTGTAGGCGGATGTGTGATTGATTCGCTGGCCAGTGTTGCTGTATCTCATTGATTAACAAGTCGAGCTGCTCAAAAAAAACACGCTGTAAATGCGCGGGAACGCAGTGACTGTATTCCAGAATATGCCGCGGTTGATAGAGGTATTCATCCAGTGACAGAGTGGGGCGGTGATGAAATGATTTGCTCGCTCCCACCTTGTGAATCCGGCCAAGAAAGCGTCCGACCCACTCTAAATGCTGCTCATTATCCACTTCATATTGGCGTCCACCCATGCTGTTAAATAGGGCAAAACGGTAGCCTTGATGGTGATGTAACGTGGCACCGTTGATCTCTAGTGGAGGGACAACGGGGATCTCTTGCTGTTGTAGCTCCAGTGCGAAATCGTGCTCTTCCTGGATCTGTTGATCGCTCCAGCGTTGTGGTCGATAAAACTTGACCACCAAGCGGCGTCGCTGTTCATCGCTAAACTGGTAGACGCGGTTTTCGTAACTGTTGAGTGGTAAAAAACCAGATTCTGCACGAATACCGATACTTTCTAGCGCGAACCAGATCAGATCGGGCGTTAAAGCATTAAAGTGAAAAGTAGCTTGGGTCATCAAATCATCAGAACTCATTACTGAGCCCTTTACCATGCGGGTGATTGTCAGAGCGGCTGAATAAACCGGCTCTCGACTTCAAGGGTAAATGGGTGGCTTATATCGTGCAGTATAAACTGAATTGTGGTTACCGCAGAGCTGAGATTTTCTGGTTCGACCCCAAGGGCCATCGGCAGATTGATCATCTCACCCGGGTGCACCACCACAGTTTGCTTGCCGTACCATGAGACCTGATCCAGTCCGGTGACGGATAGCTGGTAAGTTTGCACTTGCTGAGTTTTATTGATCACTTTGAGCGTGTAGGTATTTTCAATTTCACCCGAGCTGTTGGTTCTAAACAGTTGGCTGCGATCTCTTAGCACGCTAAGGCCCGCGGGATCGAGATTGACGATTTGCACGAACAATAGACCGAGCATCACGCACAATACGCCAGCGTAGCCGAGTAGTTTGGGGCGCATGATTTTGGTGGGTTTACCGCGCAGCCGATGTTCAGAGGTGTAACTGATCAACTTTGTGGCGTAGCCCATTCGCTGCATCGTATGATCGCAGGCATCGATGCAAGCACCGCAGTTGATGCACTCATATTGTAGGCCGTTGCGAATATCGATTCCGGTTGGACAGACCTGCACGCACAGCTCACAGTCGACGCAATCACCTAAGCCTTGGGCTTGGCGATCGGTGGTGCGGGTGCGTGGACCGCGTGTTTCGCCACGTGCCGCATCATAGCCGACGATCAAGGTGTCTTTATCAAACATCGCGGATTGAAAGCGTGCATAAGGGCAGATGTGAATGCACATAATTGAGCGCATCCATCCCGCATTGCCATAAGTACAGACGGTAAATAACAATACCCAAAACAGTGGCCAGAACTCGGCATTGAAGGTCAGCACATCGACTGTCAATTGGCGAATCGGTACAAAATAACCGACAAAAGTCAGCCCGGTTAGCAAGGCAATCGCTAACCAAGCGCCATGTTTGATGGTTTTGCGTAGCGCAAGGGATAGGGTGAGGCGGCCGCTGTCTTGCAAACGTCTTTTATTGGCACTGCCTTCGAGTTTTTCTTCAAACCAGAGATAGACAAATGTCCAGACCGTTTGGGGACAGAGATAACCGCACCAAACTCGGCCTAACCAGGTGGTGATAAAAAAGAGAGCGAAGGCGGCGATGATCAGCAGCAGCGCGAGTAACGTCAGATCTTGTGGGTAGAGGGTGGTGCCAAACAGATTAAATTGCTGATGCGTGATATCGAGTAAAATCGCCGGCCGATCACCATAAGTGAGCCATGGCAGCAGGCCAAACAGCAGCAGGAGCAAGCCACCAGCATAACGGCGCAGTTGTTGGTAGCGACCGCGACTGTGACGAACATAAATGTGATGATTGGGGTTAACGCGCGCGGGTCTGGAGTGGGGCGCTTTGCGATCGTGCTCTGGCAGCGTGATCGGTTTGACATCGATTTTATCCTGACTCATGGCGCGATCCTTGTTGGCATAAGCACAATATTAACCACCTATTTAAAGCACTAATTTATGGTCTCACACCAACCTAAGGCAATCGCGAGTTGGCGATTAAGTATAGTGTTAATCTGCAGATCTTGGTGGCCGAGACTCATTGTGTCATCAGCACTGTTCGCCCCTACGGTGACTGAGTTAACCCAGTGTAAAAAAAGCGGCTGACGCCGCTGGATAGATATTTTGAATGGTGTGACACAGGTTTAAGCGGCCAAACACCGCAGGATCATTGGCTATTGAATGATACCGCGCGCCCGGAGAATCGCGGTTTTGAAATCATCCTGATAATCTTTTTTTAGCCCTGGGATCGCTTCATCTTTGGCGCTATTGCGCATTTTTAGATGATAGATCAGTACATCATCGGTCAAATCTTGCAGATCGCCTTGATAGCCTGCTTCTTGCGCCAGTTTGAGCAGAAATTGGATCAGATTGAGCTCAGAATCTTTGTGCCATTCAGGCTCCAGTAGTTGCAGTAGTTCTTCTACGCGATGGCATTGCATGACTTTCTCCACAGTTATTATAGTGATTTGTGACTAAAGGTAGCAAAAGCGCTCGGCAATACCAATTGATCGGTAAAAAAAAGTGAATCGTTAAAAACATCAGTGCCAAAAGCGTCTTGCACGCCAAGAGCGCGTATAAAAAAGCGCAGCTAAACTGCGCTTTTCGCTTAAGCCGCCTGACCGATTTTGGTTTCAGGAAAGGTGGTTAACACTTTTCTTTCAACCAAGGTGGGTGCGGTGGCTGTTTTTTTGCCAACCGGAGCCATGGCAAAGCCACTACGGCGACGCATTGCACTACGATTGGTATTTGAAAACCTGACGGTTGTTGGGCGCATAACATAACCTAACTGTCAGGCATATCCATTGCCGAGAGTAAACCCTGAATCATTACTCGTCGCACTTGAGTGATGAACATCATTGGGCACGACTGCTTTTGGCGCTGGCCGATCCGAATCATGAATCAGGAATAGCGATATGTGTTCATATCGCATACAGAATAGCACTTGCAGTTTGAATGGTCGATAGTTGACCAGCTTAGTAATGAGCATAATGATTAATTTTAGCTAACGCGTGTAAGCTCAATGTGCAATACTAGCGGCCAATGGTATGATTGAGTGAAATGAAATGTTGAATCGTTATCCGTTCAGAGAGGAGATCGCCAACGCGATCAGTCACGGACTTGGGCTGATTTTGGGGATCGTCGGTTTAGTGTTATTGCTGGTAAAAGCCAACGCCCAGCACGCAGATAGTTTGACTATCGCCAGTCTGAGTGTTTACGGCAGCAGCATGATCGTGCTGTTTTTAGCGTCGACTCTGTATCACGCCATCCCTTATCAACGGGCAAAACGCTGGTTAAAAACCTTTGATCACTGTGCGATTTATTTATTGATTGCCGGAAGTTACACCCCATTTTTGTTGGTCAGTTTGCGCACTCCGCTGGCGGTGGGATTGATGATTGTCATCTGGTCGCTGGCTTTGATCGGTATCTTAGGCAAAATCGCTTTTATTTATCGCTTTAAAAAATTGTCGTTGCTGACTTATCTCACTATGGGGTGGTTATCCTTGCTGGTGGTGTATCAGTTAGCGATTCACCTTGCTGTCGGCGGATTAACCTTGTTGGCGGCGGGCGGAATCATCTACTCGCTGGGGGTGATTTTTTACGTGGCTAAGCGCATTCCTTACCACCATGCCATTTGGCACGCCTTTGTGCTCGTTGGCTGCACCTGCCATTTTTTAGCGATTTATTGGTACGTCGATCCGATTACTGCTGGCTAGTGAGGATGTTCGCATGGTGGCTAGTGACGCCAAAATGCCGGGAAAAACAGCACCAATATGGTCAGGATTTCCAAGCGTCCCATTAACATTCCCAAACTTAATAGCCACTTGGCGGCATCTGGGAGCGAGGCAAAATTCCCCGTTGGACCAATCACGCTTCCCATGCCGGGGCCGACGTTAGCCACTGCCGTCACAGCGCCAGAAATGCTGGTGATCGAGTCTAATCCCATGGCCGATAACGCCCCTGCGAGCACCACGATAGTAATAAAGTAAGTCAGTGCAAATGCTACCACCGAGCGGATGATCTCTTCGTTGACTGGGCGTTGGTTATAGCGCTGAATAAAGATGCCGGATGGATGGATAAGATTAAGCAGTTGTTTTTTGAGGAGCGCCATCGCGATTTGAAAACGGAACACTTTGATGCCGCCGGACGTTGAGCCCGAGCAGGCACCGGCCATTAATAAAAAAGCAAAAATGGTCGAAGGCAATGCGCCCCAGGCGGTGAAGTCATCCAACCCAAAGCCGGTGGTGGTCATCACTGAGACGATGTTAAACATCGCGACACGCAGTGCATCGCTTATCTGATAACCGTTTTTTAGCCATAACCAGCTGGCAACCATTAAGCTGGAGATGAGCACTACCCAGAAAAATCCGCGCACCTGTTCATCGCTGAGTAGCGAGCGCGGGCTTTTTTTACGCAGAACTTGTACAAACAGCAGAAACGGCAGCCCGCCAAGAAACATAAATAAGGTGCCAACCCAATGTGCACCATGGGAAAAGCGATTCATAGAGCTGTCGCTAGTTGAGTAGCCCCCGGTCGAAAGGGTGGTGAACGCGTGATTAATCGCCTCAAAGGGGGTCATGCCGGTGGCGAGATAGCTCATAAAACATAAGATGGTCAGCACCAGATAGACCGCCATAATGTTTTTGGCCACCGTTTTGGCGCGTGGGCTGCTTTTATCCGATTTATCGGATGATTCGGTTTGGAATAGCTTCATACCGCCGACGTTGAGCATCGGCAGCACCGCAACTGCCATCACAATAAATCCAACCCCACCTAGCCACTGGATAATGGATCGCCACAGCAAAATGCTCGGTGGCATAGAGTCCAATCCACTGAGTACTGTTGAACCCGTGGTGGTGAGTCCGGACATGGTTTCAAAATAGGCATCGGTAAAACTGATGTGGTTGATCAACACAAAAGGCAGCGCAGCAAATGCACTGGCGATGGTCCAGACTAAGCTGGTGATCAAAAACATATCGCGCACATTGAGCCGAAAGTGTTGGGTACGGCCAACGCTCAAACAAGCAAATGCCACTACATGGGTAATGATCACCGCTTGGGCAAAATCGAGGAAACCGCCACTGCCGGTCACAAACGCCACCAGTGTCGGTACATACATAAATAGGGCAAGCTTAGACAGCACCAACCCAATAATAAAAGCAATCGGCCGTAAGTTGAGCATAGCGCCAACCTTTATCTATAAGAAGAATGGACTCGGCTGGAATAGGGCTTCCACGTCGGGCACGTATTTTTTATCGACCAAGAACATCACCACATGATCGCCTTGCTCAATGGCGGTGCGATCATGAGCAATCAGCACCTCTTCACCACGTACGATGGCGCCAATCGTGGTGCCGGGGGGCAGTTTGATATCTCCCACTGCGCGTCCGACCACTTTGGAGGTGGTTTCATCGCCGTGCGCTACCGCTTCAATCGCCTCTGCCGCGCCTCGGCGCAGTGAGGAAACGTTAACAATATCGGCTCGCCGCACGTGAGTCAGTAGCGCGGAAATGGTCGCTTGTTGTGGTGAAATTGCCACATCAATCACCCCGCCTTGTACTAAGTCAACATAGCCGCTGCGCTGGATCAACACCATGGCTTTTTTAGCGCCCATCCGTTTGGCGAGCATGGCCGACATAATGTTGGTTTCATCTTCATTGGTGAGAGCGATAAACACATCGACTTGATCGATGTTCTCTTCCGACAGCAACTCTTGATCGGCGGCATCACCACAAAACACGATAGTATTAGCGAGCTCTTCCGATAGCTGTTCGGCGCGTTGGTCATTACGCTCAATCAATTTAACACTATAGCTGTGCTCTAGCCGCTTGGCTAAGCTAGCCCCAATGTTACCGCCACCGACAATCATGATCCGTCGATACGGTTTTTCTAGGCGCTGTAATTCACTCATCACCGAGCGAATGTGGTTACTGGCGGCGATGAAAAACACTTCGTCATCGGCTTCGATAATGGTCGAACCTTGCGGGCGAATTGGTCGGCCTTGACGGAAAATAGCGGCAACCCGAGTGTCGATGTGCGGCATGTGATCGCGCAGTGCCGCAAGCGCGTTGCCGACCAGTGGCCCACCATAATAGGCTTTGACCGCCACTAGGCTAACTTTTTCTTCTGCAAAGCTGACCACTTGTAACGCTCCCGGATACTGGATCAAGCGTTCAATATAGCTGGTGACCAGCTGCTCTGGGGCAATCAGGTGGTCGACGGGCACCGCTCCAGATTGAAACAGGGCCTCTTTTTCGGCCAGATATTGCGGTGAACGAATACGCGCAATCCGGTTCGGCGTATTAAACAGAGTGAAGGCGACTTGGCAGGCGGCCATATTGGTTTCATCGGTATTGGTGACGGCAACCAGCATATCCGCATCTTGCGCACCCGCTTCGCGCAGCACATCTGGATGGCTGGCGTGGCCATTGACCACGCGCAAGTCATATTTATCTTGTAGATCACGCAGTCGTTCAGCGCTTTTATCCACTACTGTGATGTCATTGTTTTCACCAACTAAGTTTTCGGCCAGTGTGCCGCCGACTTGTCCGGCGCCAAGAATGATGATTTTCATAACCTGTTCTCTTTGTTTACTCAGCCCAAGACAAGCTGGCTTGCCTTGGATTCGTGCATCACAGTTGTTTTTTCAATACCGCGTAATAGAAGCCATCCATCGCTTGTTCACCGGGCAAAATTTGACGGCCAGGCTGGCTCGGATCGGAATCGATCAGGCTTGCATTGGGAGTGCGTTGCAAGAACGCTTTAACCTGTAAACTGTTCTCTTGTGGCGTAATCGAACAGGTCGCGTACACCAACGTACCACCGGGTTTTAATTGTTGCCACATGGCGTCTAAAATTTCGCGCTGCAGCTCAGCAAGAGCAGTAATATCGTTAGCGCGACGGAGCCATTTGATGTCTGGATGACGACGAATTACCCCAGTGGCTGAACAAGGGGCATCGAGTAAGATGCGATCAAACTGCTCGCCTTGCCACCAATCTTGCGGATAGCGGGCATCACCACAAATCACTTGTGCCTTAAGTTGTAAGCGCTGCAAGTTGTCTTGTACCCGTTTCAGACGGGTTTGGTCACAATCAATCGCCACCACTTGGCTATTTGGGGTGCGCTCTAGGATATGTGCCGTTTTACCACCCGGTGCGGCGCAGCAATCTAAAATCAGCTCTCCGGCTTGCGGAGTGAGGTAATTGATGGCTAACTGCGCTGCGGCATCTTGTACTGAAACCCAGCCTGCGGCAAAGCCCGGCAGTTGCTGCACATCACAAGGCGTGTCTAAGCAGAGTGCATCTGCTGCTTGCGAGTGCGGCTGGCTAGCAATACCCGCTTGCTCAAGCAGCGCTTGATACTCAGCACGCGTATGGTGTTGATGGTTGACCCGCAGCCACATCGGCGCTTTGCTGTTATTGGCTTCTACAATTTGTGGCCACTGCTCAGGATAGCTCTCTTTGAGCAGTTTGAGTAACCAACCTGGGTGACCGTAGCGTCCGGCATCATGGCTGGTGGCTTGTGCATCTAAGCGATCTTGATCGCGCTGGTAGTTACGCAGCACGGCGTTAATCAGACCACGTAGGCGCGGGCCTTTGAGATCTTGTGCGCCTTCGACCGTTTCACCGACGGCGGCATGGGCAGGAATGCGCATAAAACTCAATTGGTACAAGCCGACCAAAATCAGGAAGTGAAAGACCCGTTGCTTGCCTTTTAATGGTGTTTCCATCAGCGCTTGGCTGATCGATTCTAAACGGGGCAGTTGGCGTAATACGCCATAGCAGATCTCTTGCAGGAGCGCATGATCGCGTGGCCGAACTTGCTGCTGAGCGATAGGTAAAGCATTGGAGAGTGATTGGCCTAAATCAACCACTTGGTACAGAGCCGACGCGGCGGCGGCGCGAATATTCATCATAAAATCGAAACCAAAAAATAGGCCCCAGCGCTATCGGCTAGGGCGAACCATTAACTGAGCTGGCTACCGACACTAAACCAGTCGGCGCGCGCATTAAGAATATCGGTCACAGGCAAGGCTTTTTTGCCTGGGATTTGTAGGCTTTCCAGCACCAAAACTTGGTGTCCGGTTGCTATATAAATGCCACTCTTATCCGCTTGCAGGATGGTGCCCGGCGTTTGGCTTACCACTCGATCTTCAACCCGAGCTTGCCAAACTTTGACGCTGTTTTCGGCGACCTCAAAATGGCTCATCGGCCATGGATTAAAGGCGCGGATACAGCGTGCAATGTGCGCAGCATCGTCACTCCAGTTGATGCGTGCCTCTTCTTTACTGAGCTTATGCGCATAATTAGCCTGTGCATCGTCTTGCGCTACCGCGACTGCGGTGCCTTGCGCGATTTGGCTTAAACAGTCGAGCAGTGCCTGTGGGCCGAGTCCAGCTAGCTTGTCATACAGGCTAGCGCTGGTATCGTGCGGCTCAATCGGCAAGCGAGCAATGTTGAGCATCGCACCGGTGTCCAGTCCAACATCCATTTGCATAATGGTCACGCCCGTTTCACTATCACCGGCCCAAATCGAGCGTTGGATGGGTGCTGCACCACGCCAGCGTGGCAAAATTGAGCCATGCACGTTAATGCAGCCGAGTTTTGGTGTGTCGAGCACAGCTTTGGGGAGTAACAAACCGTAGGCGACCACGACCATCAGATCGGCATTGAGATCGGCAAGCTGCTGTTTGGCCTCTGGCGATTTAAAGTTTTCTGGCTGATAAACCGGAATGTTGTGCTCAAGTGCCAGGTTTTTAACTGGGCTGGCGGTCAGTTTTTTACCGCGTCCCGCTGGGCGATCGGGTTGGGTATAGACCGCGATGATGTCGTGCTCCGAAGACAACAACGCCGCCAAATGACGGGCGGCGAAATCCGGAGTACCTGCAAACACAATACGGAGTGATTGGCTCAAGCTTACCTCACAGTAAATTATTTTTTCTGGTTGAAGCGTTTGATTTTCTCTAGCTTCTCTTTAATACGGTTACGTTTCAGCGGTGACAGATAATCGACAAACAGTTTACCGGCTAAATGGTCCAGTTCGTGCTGAACACAAATCGCGAGCAGATCGTCTGCGATGAAGCGATAGGGTTGGCCATCTCGGTCTTGGGCTTGCACTGTTACTTGTGCTGCACGTGGCACCAGTGCACGAGCCCCCGGCACCGACAAACATCCCTCTTCAATACCGTCTTCCCCTTGGCTGGCAATGATTTCTGGATTAATCAGCACCATCGGCTGATCGCGCGTTTCAGAAATATCAATCACCACAATTCGTTGATGGATATCGACCTGGGTCGCTGCCAAACCGATGCCTTGCTCGGCATACATGGTTTCCAACATGTCATCGACAATTTGTTGGATGTGCGGCGTGATGGTCGTGACCGGTTTGGCCACGGTACGCAGCCGATCATCAGGGAAGGTTAGTACTTGCAATACAGACATATACACTCGAAATGTTGAACTGTGCCGAAACAGCTTAATGCGTGTTGGTTCAATTCTAGACATTTTATGATCCAAATGACAGCATCCGGACGTGATTTCTCCACCACCCAGTTCTCTTTCGACCAAGGAAGCAAGGTCATGGCACGATTAACCCGCTATATTGCTTGCGCGTTATTACCTTTCACTTTATGCAGTGCACCGGTAATCGCCGAGCCGAAAACTCCACTGACACTCAAACACAATGCGCCGCAAACTTATACTGTGGTCAAAGGCGATACTCTGTGGGATATCTCGGCATTGTATCTAGATAGTCCATGGTTATGGCCGAGGCTTTGGCAGGCTAACCCAGAGATCAATAACCCGCATTTAATCTACCCTGGCGATAAATTGACCCTGTTTTGGCGCGATGGGCAACCGGTGCTGAGTTTAAAGCCGATGGTAAAACTTAGTCCACAAGTGCGAGTGGTGACAAAGCAAGCGGTACCTACGGTGCAAGAGAGTTTGGTGTTACCTTATCTGCAGTCGGATCGCTTGATGAGTCCCGCGGTTTTGCAAGATAGTGCGCGGGTGATAGGTTCCAGTGATGACCGTAAATATCTGACCAAGCAAGAGCAGTTGTATATCACCGGTGTTCACAGCGAGAAAACGTGGGGAATTTATCGCGAAGTTGCCCAATATCTGCGGCAAGATGAGGTGATGGTGGTGCTGCGTTTGGTGGCGCTAGGTGAGTTGGTGATGACTGACACGCATTTCAGTGGTTTGACGCTGTTCGAGCAGACGCAAGAGATCCTGCGCAATGATATTGCGTTACCAGAAGTTGACCTTGCACAGCGCGCTCTTTCTACCACTTTCTATCCACAACCTGCGCCAGAGGGAAGCCAAGCCCAGATCCTTGGTTCATTAGAAGGCAGTCATTATGCCGGGCAAAACCAAGTGGTGGTGATTGACCAAGGTCGTGATGATGGTTTGGTGCAAGGCAGCATGTTTGAGCTTTATCAGGCCGGAGCAAAAGTCAACACCAAGCAGGCTTGGTTTGCCAGCTCGCAGTCAGCTTCAGAGGTGCAGCTGCCGAATTTAAACATCGGCAGTTTGATGGTGATCCGCCCTTATGCGCGTTTTAGTCTGGCGTTAATTACCCACAGTTTAGCGCCGATCAGTCAGGATATTTTGGCGCTTGCCCCTGAGGCCGCTACACCATCCTCAATCGCGGATCGAGGGGATGTGGCCACACCCATTCCCCCACTTGATGATGCGGGTTAATGAAGGATCACGATTTAGCCACTTGGCTAGCGCTGTGTTTTACCCCCAAGCTGGGGAGCAGAACACTCTCTTATCTATTGGCTACTCAATCGCCAGCTCAGCTGTCAACCTTCACGCCTCAGCAATGGTTGGCGCGTGGCCTTAAACCAGAACAGTTAGCCTTTTTAACCACTCGCGCCGCCGCGCAAGCTGAGCAGAGCTTGCAATGGCGTAGCGCTGCCGATCACCGCTACATAGTGACACCACATTGCTCGCACTATCCTCGTTTATTGAAAGAAATTGCAGCGCCGCCTCCGGTGCTGTTTATCGAAGGTCAGCTACCCGCTTTGCACGATCCTGCACTGGCGATTGTCGGTAGCCGCAATGCCAGTATTGACGGACGACAAATTGCGCGCCAGTTTGCGACCGAGCTGGTTCAATCCGGGTTGGTGGTAGTCAGCGGATTAGCGCTCGGGATTGATGGACATGCGCATGATGGCGCTTTGCAAGCCAAGGGGCAAACGGTGGCGGTATTGGGCTCTGGGTTAGCGCAAATCTACCCCAAACAGCATCAAGCTTTGGCGGAGCGAATTATTGCCCAAGGCGCATTGGTTTCCGAGTTTGCACCGCATGCTGCACCGCGGGCCGATCACTTTCCACGCCGCAACCGTATCATTAGTGGTTTGTCACTGGGGGTGGTGGTGGTCGAAGCGGCGGAAAAAAGTGGTTCGCTGATCACCGCCCGTTATGCTGCCGATCAAGGGCGTGAAGTTTTTGTGGTGCCCGGATCAATTTTCAACGCCGCCAGTCAGGGCAGTAATCAACTGATCCGGCAAGGGGCGTGTTTAGTGCAAAGTGTGCAACAGATCTATCAGGAGCTCAAAAATCCACTCTCTTGGTTACTCTCTGAACAAGCATCGCGCCAAGCGACACTTTTTTGTGCCAGCCACAGTGATGAAGAATTGCCATTTCCCGAGCTGTTAGCTAACGTAGGGGTAGAAGCTACACCCATTGATATTCTGGCAAGCCGGACTAAAATCCCGGTGCAGGAAATCATGATGCAGCTCTTGGAGTTAGAACTCCTTGGGCATGTGGTTGCAGTACCTGGTGGCTATATTAGAAAGGGGAGAGGCTAGCTATGATGATGGATATTTTGATGTATCTGTTCGAAACCTATATCCATAGCGATGCTGAGTTGCAAGTGGATCAGGACCATCTGGAAGATGAACTGCTGCGCGCAGGTTTTCATCAGCAAGATATTTATAAAGCCCTCCATTGGTTGGAAGATTTGGCGGCGTTGCAACAAACCGATGCCCAAACGGCGATTGCGAAAAGTGCCCCAACTTCAATGCGCATTTACGCTGCCGAAGAGATTGAGCGGCTTGATCTTGAGTCGCGTGGTTTTTTGCTTTTTCTTGAGCACATCAATGTGCTAACCGCAGAAACGCGAGAGATGGTAATTGATCGTGTGATGGGATTAGAAACCGATGAGTTTGAACTAGAAGATCTCAAATGGATCATTTTAATGGTGCTGTTCAACGTTCCGGGCAATGAAAATGCTTATACTTTGATGGAAGAGCTGCTGTATAGCCAAGAACAAGGCGTGTTGCATTAAGTGGGTGATAGATGAAGCGTAAAATTGACCCCCAACTGTTCACGGCTCACGAACAGGCGCTACCAAGCTCACCTTGTCCTCAATGTGGTGCAACCTTGCAGTTACGTCACGGTAAACATGGGCCTTTTTTAGGCTGCAGCGCTTACCCAGAGTGTGATTATATTCAGTCGCTGCATCACAATGATGCTCAAGTTCTCAAACCGTTAGGCGTGGCTTGCCCAGCATGTGGCCATGAATTGGTGCTACGCCAAGGTCGTTATGGGATGTTTATTGGTTGTAGTGACTATCCGCAGTGTCATCATATTGAGTCGACCGACAGCCCCCATCAACCAAGCGAGCCTGTATTTGCCATCACTTGTCCTGAATGCGCTCAAGGTCATCTGATTGAGCGCCAATCTCGCTTTGGTAAACGGTTTTATGCTTGTGATCGTTACCCTAAATGCAAATTTGCACTCAATGGGACACCACGGGCTCAAATCTGTACCCAGTGTGGTTTTTCGGTAATGCTTGAGAAGCACAGCGCTGCGGGGATGCGTTTTCAGTGTGCCAATCGCAAATGTGGCCATATTCAAGCGGTTGCTACAGGGGTGATTTGATTCACCGTAGGGCTAACCCCATTCTCATTTTCAGCGTATCAACCATCAAGCCGCGTTAAACGCGGCTTGATCGCCAGAGCGGATCTGGTTAATGCTCGATCTGATTAGCAGCCAGATGCAGTGCTGGAAAGGCTTCTGCATCAAGTAGCGCCGCTAGCTGGCATAGTTTACGCTGCAGCTCACCGGTGTAATCGGCGGTCACATTGATGTGACCCATCTTGCGTCCAGCACGCTTCTCTTTGCCGTACCAATGTACATGACAACCTTCGAGAGCCAACACGGCGCTTGCCAATTGGTCTTCGCCGAGAATGTTGATCATCGTGGTTTCACGGACCAATTTGGTACTGCCTAGTGGCAAACCACACACCGCGCGTAAGTGATTTTCAAACTGACAGGTTTCTGCGCCCTGTTGGGTCCAGTGGCCCGAGTTATGTACCCGCGGCGCAATTTCGTTAACTAACAGTTGCCCCTGCACGTCGAAAAACTCCAGCGCTAATACACCAACATAGTTGAGTTGCTCGGCGACAGCTTGAAACATGGCGTGCGCTTGTGCTTGTAGCTCTGGTGCGTCAATCGCAGTCGATAGGCTGAGCACGCCTTGAGTGTGCACATTTTCTGCCAAGGGATAGACCACGATATCGCCGGCTAAGTTACGCGCACCAACTAGTGAAACTTCACGATCAAAGGCGACAAACTGTTCGGCAACAATCGCTTGCTGTGGGTTGGCCGCTAAGTATTGTGCTAATTGTTGCCAAATCTCTTCGATCTGTGAATGGTGCTTTAAGCGCCATTGGCCTTTACCATCGTAGCCGCCAAGGGCACTTTTTAGCACCATAGGCATCCCGATGTCAGTTACCGCTTGTGCGAAATCCGCTTGAGTGCGGATAATCGCATAGTCTGCGTTGGCCACTTGAGCGCGATCCAATAACGCTTTTTCTAGACGGCGATCGCCACCAATTTTGATGGCTTGCGCACTTGGGTAGAGTTTTCCGCTACTCGCACACAGATCAAGAATAGGATGTGGAATATGCTCAAACTCGGCGGTGATCACATCCACTTGCTCAATCGCGTGCTGCAACCCATGTCCCAGCACCTGTTGGGTTAATGGATGGACAATTTGTTCTGAGCCAACATCAAAAGCGATGGTGGTAATATTGAGCGGAGCTCCTGCCAAAGACATCATTCGCGCGAGCTGACCTGCGCCTAGCACTAACACACGCATCGGTTACTCCTCGCGAGGGTCTGGGTTATCCAACACCAATTGAGTTTGCTGAGCGCGGAACGCTTCAACTCGGCTCATCACTTCTGGTTGATGCACGCCGATAATTTGTGCCGCGAGTAATCCGGCATTGGCAGCACCGGCTTCGCCAATCGCTAGCGTGCCGACCGCAATCCCTTTAGGCATTTGCACAATCGAGTATAACGAATCGAGTCCAGACAGTGCCCGTGACTGGACTGGTACGCCTAAAACCGGCAGGCAGGTAAATGCCGCGGCCATCCCTGGTAAGTGAGCTGCACCGCCAGCACCAGCGATGATGACTTGCAGACCGCGCTGTTTGGCGCTGGAGGCATAATCAGCCAGTAGTTGAGGAGTACGGTGTGCCGAAACCACTTTGGTTTCATATGCCACACCTAAGTGGTCGAGCATCTCTGCTGCATGCTTCATGGTTGGCCAGTCTGACTTAGAACCCATGATAATACCGACGGTCATCTCAAACTCCTTCAGTGTTGTAAATTGAGCGACGAGCGCTGATTGCCGCGCATTATACGAGGATTTTTACCTCAAGCAAACGTTTGCTTTTTGTGGTTGTTCGGAAATACTGGTCAATTGCTCTGCGATTCGTACACTGAACAGAATAGAGCGATGAGGAGTTGAATAAGTGGATAATCTGCAACAAGCGGTCGATGCGCTACGCAGCGGTGGCGTGATCGCTTATCCGACAGAAGGTGTGTTTGGTTTAGGGTGTGATCCGGATAATCAAACGGCTATGCTACGTTTATTAGCGATTAAGCAGCGCCCTGTAGAAAAAGGGGTAATTTTAATTGCGGCTAACTATCAGCAACTGCAACCCTATATTGATGAAACCCAATTAAGTGCTGAGCAACTGGCGCAAGTCTTGGCATCTTGGCCCGCGCCTTTAACTTGGGTGATGCCAGCCAGTCGCTACACTCCAAGCTGGGTTCGTGGTCAGTTTGATACTGTGGCGGTGCGGGTTTCAGCTCATCCACTGGTGCAACAACTGTGTGTCGCGTTTGGTAAACCTTTAACTTCAACCAGCGCTAATCTGAGTGGTCAGCCAGCGTGTGTGACGCAACAGCAAGTCATCGCACAGCTTGGGGAACACATCAGTGTGGTGGTGGAAGGTAAAACCAGTGGCCGGAGTGGACCGAGTGAAATTCGTGATGCTCGCAGCCTACAAGTATTAAGACAGGGATAACCCTGCGCAGGAGAGAAAGTGAAGTCTACTATTGTTCAACCGGCGATTGATAAACAGGCGGTACAACATTTTTTACGGCAGTTGCAAGATAGTATTTGTCAGCAACTGGAGGCGGCGGATGGTCAAGCGCGGTTTATTGAAGATCAGTGGCAGCGAGAGGCGGGTGAAAAATTAGCGGGAGGCGGCCGCACGAGGGTGATGCGTGATGGTGCGGTTTTTGAACAAGGTGGCGTGAATTTTTCGCACGTCTTTGGTGAGCAAATGCCCGCTTCTGCCACTGCGCACCGGCCAGAGTTAGCTGGGCGTCGCTTTGAAGCGATGGGAGTCTCGTTGGTGATGCATCCGCATAATCCACATGTTCCCACCTCCCATGCTAATGTGCGTTTTTTTATTGCCGAAAAAGAGGGTGAAGCACCGATTTGGTGGTTTGGCGGCGGTTTTGATCTAACGCCTTGCTATCCAAGACTTGAGGATTGCCAAGCTTGGCATCAAACGGCGAAAAATCTCTGCGCGCCTTTTGGAGCGGATGTCTACTCTGAGCATAAAGCGTGGTGTGATCGTTATTTTTACCTGCCCCATCGTAATGAAACTCGTGGCATTGGCGGGTTATTTTTTGATGATCTCAATCAGTGGCCGTTTGAGCGTTGTTTTGAATATTTGCAAGCTGTGGGTGCTGGATATACCGAGGCGTATCTGCCTATCGTTGAACAGCGTAAAGCCACCCCGTTTGGTGAGCGCGAGCGTCAATTTCAGCTTTATCGTCGTGGTCGCTACGTTGAATTTAACTTGGTATTCGATCGCGGTACGTTATTTGGTTTACAAACGGGTGGGCGTACTGAGTCAATTTTGATGTCAATGCCACCTTTAGCGCGCTGGGAATACAGTTATCAACCCGAAGCCGGAACGCCTGAAGCTCTGCTTAGTGAGTTTTTAGTTGCGCGAGATTGGTGACGCGTTAGGTTTCCAATGATAGGGTCATGTCAGTGACCCATTGATGACGTAGGCAAGGATATGGCTTCTCAAATTGATCAGTATGTCGTGTTTGGTAATCCCATCCAGCACAGTAAATCGCCCTTTATTCATACTTTATTTGCTCGGCAAACCCAGCAGTCGATGACTTATACTGCTCAATGTGTCGCGCTGGATGGATTTAGTGAGGCTGCTCGCCACTTTTTTGCACAAGGCGGGCGAGGGTGTAATGTCACCGTGCCATTTAAGGAACAGGCGTATCATTTGGCTGGGCGGCTCACTGAGCGTGCTCGTTTGGCTGGTGCGGTCAATACGCTTAAAAAACTCGACGATGGTGAAATCTTGGGCGATAACACTGATGGTGCTGGCCTAGTGCAAGATTTGCTGGCTCGATCGGTATCACTGTGTGGTGCGCGCATTTTGCTGATTGGTGCTGGCGGCGCGGCGCGTGGTGTGCTTAAGCCTCTGCTTGATCAACAGCCCGCATCAATAACTATTACCAATCGAACCCTGGCTAAGGCGGAGCAACTGGCGGCGCTGTTTTCTTTATACGGCGAAGTGGATGCACAACCTTTTGCGAAGCTGGATCAGAGCTATGATGTGATCATCAACTCAACCTCGGCCAGTTTGAGCGGTGAACTTCCGGCGATTAGCCCCACGATCTTTTCTCCTCACTCAGTATGTTATGACATGATGTATGGTCAGAGCTTGACGGTATTTAACCAATGGGCGTTGCAACATGGTTGTACTCAGGTGATGGATGGTTTAGGCATGCTGGTGGGACAAGCGGCAGAAAGTTTTATGCTTTGGCGTGGCTTGCGTCCGGGAACACAACAAATTTTGCGTGAATTGCGTAAAAATCTAGCTGGTGGGATATGAATCAATCAATCTTATTCTCTGATTTACACCATTGGGATGAAGCGAAACAAGCGGTGGTCTTTTTTGCTCAGCAAAATGGGGCATTAATTGAGTGTCTTGCTGCTCGGCAAGTTTTACAAGCCTTAGCAGCAAGGGAGTTAACTGACCCACAAGAGATCGTCTGGGCATTTGAACAATGGCGCTTTGACCTAGAGGAGATCGCTGAACAGGCGATTGAAGAGGAAATGTTTAATCCTCTAGGCCAAATTGAGATCACTCGTGAGCCGATTTAACCTCACTAATATAGTCATTTTTGCTCTGCACATAATTGGCCGCTGATTGGAGTAGAAAAGCGCGCTCTTGTTCAGTCAGAGCTCGCGCTTGCTTTACTGGGCTGCCTAAATAGAGAAAGCCGCTGATCAGCCGCTTGCCGGGAGGGACTAAACTTCCGGCTCCGACCATCACATCACTTTCAATCACCGCTCCATCTAATACAATCGATCCCATGCCAACCAAAACGCGATCGTGTATTGTGCAGCCGTGTAGCATCACTTTATGCCCAACGGTGACATCATTGCCTATCAATAAAGGATGGCCATCAGGGTTTGCCGCATTCTTGTGGGTCACATGCAATACTGACCCGTCTTGAATATTGCTGCGTTTTCCAATTCGGATATGGTTGACGTCTCCACGAGCCGCGACTAAGGGCCAAATGCTGGCATCATCATCCAGCTCAATATCACCGACAATCACGGCGCTAATATCCACATAAACTCCAGTCCCCAATTTTGGTTCAATGCCCTTATAGCGACGAATCGAGCTCATAGTTGCTCCTTTTTATAGTCAATCTGGTGTGAATAGAGAGTTTAATCGCCAATAAATGGTGAATTACGGCTAAACTATCATCACTTGGTCGAGTGGTTAAAAAAAAACTCAAAAAGTCCTTGCTAATGTAATCAGCATCCCTATAATGCGCCCTCACTGACACGGCAGACGCCGCAAGGCTTCAGGGCCAGTCAGCTAGGCAAAACGCTTCGATGCAAAAAGATGAAAAAAGTGTTTGACACTGACAATTATCTCGCT